>CAJXAT010000006.1 GCA_913050055.1 uncultured Flammeovirgaceae bacterium
CCACTATATTGGGTGCTAGACTGGGACATTGCCTATTTTATAATCCCAGTTATTATTTGTCAGATCCTATTGAGATTTTAAAAATTTGGGAGGGAGGTTTGGCCAGCCATGGGGGTGCGGTTGGAATATTTGTGGCCCTTTGGTTATATGCTAATTACGACATCAGGGCGAAATGGATTTTGGTTATTCCCACAAGTTTTTCTGTAAAAAAGCGAAAAAAGGAAGGTCAAAGTTATTTATGGGTTTTGGATAGGTTGGCCATTGTAGTGGCCATTACCGGAGCACTTATCCGAACCGGGAATTTCATGAATTCAGAAATGGAGGGAGTAAAAACAAAAAGTGACTTCGGTGTTGTATATGCCAGGGGCACTGAGGCTGTATTGAATTTTGATGAAAACGTAATTGAAGAAGTAGTCTTTGAGGAGGGGGTCTATGATCCCGGAAACCCTGGATATTTACCTTTGAAAGCCGTTCTGAAATTGAAATCAGGTGTTCAAGCGGATGAAGCAATGAAACGCTTTATAAATGGCCAATTGGCCTACAGCCTCAATAATTATCAAGAAGTCGCGGAACATGTTGATTTTACTTCGTCAAGAAGAGGCCTCGATTATCAAATCATTGATGACGCGGGAGTTGAGCACATAGAAATTAAGGCGACAGGTATCCTTCGACATACACCACAGTTGTATGAAGCCCTGGCTTGTCTTATTATTGCCTTCATTTTATTGGCTCTATGGAATTACAAAAGAGCTACGTTAAATGACGGTTTAATTTTTAGTATCTTTATGGTACTCCTATGGGGGGACCGGTTCTTCAATGAATTTTTTAAAATGGATCAGGAAGCTTTTGAGGCGAGTTTGCCTATCAATATGGGTCAAATTCTTAGTATACCTTTGATCTTAATAGGTCTGGCAGTATTTCTAAAGACCGTACAAAAGAGAGAAGAGGCTTAAAATTAATTATTTGGGAGAAGGGTTATGTCGGAATTGATAATACGAGAAAGCTCTATCAAAGTGCCCTTTTCAAATTCAGTGATTAAGTTGGACAAAGGCATTTTTTTATTCAACGGAGCATAGTTGATATAATCTTGAACCAGTAGGCCATTCACTCTTCGCTTATTAATGGCAGATCTAAATCGAACCCCGCCACCATCGGTAATATAATTATAGGCTAAATAATCAATTTCAAAAGTGTTTACATTGATCCAATAGAGATATTCATCTTCAAAATCCTCACCCCCATTTTCTATTTGAAAAGAGACCTTAATTTCATAATAGTTCTCACCTTTGATCTGTTTTATTCCCTGATCTATTTTTTTAACAGCAGGATCGTTTAACAGGTAGGGGAGTTGAAAAAAATAAAGCACAGAATTTATAGATCTACTGTATTTTCCGGCCCAGTCTTTTGAAACTTCTGTCGAAGCGCCATTTTTTTTTCGAGAAAAATCGGTACTATTGATCAACATATCTTCTATGAGTGCAGAACCGTTTTTAAAAGATCTTGTATAAATGTATTCGGCATCGGATCGCTTTGCACTGTATTGCTTATCTCTGAATAAAAAAGACAAGGTGGCATTCTCAAAAAGATGTTGCCCATGTGCTATGATTGCTTGATCAATTATTTCTTGGCCTTTGTGTATAGGTGTTTTTTTTTGAGATGAGGAGACCTTATTTTCGCAAGACCAAACGAAGAACAATAAAATACCCAAAAGGCCCCAAATTTTTATGATTTGAGTAAGGCTTGGACTTAAGTTTGAAATGCGATTAAAAGAAAAGGGTTGATATTTCATAGGAATGGAAAGCAGATGAATAAGCGTCACCTCAAAAAATAGAGATTACATTATATTTTACATAAATGATAAAGTTAGGCTTATACTTTCGCTTATCGATAATGACTGCCCTGATATTTTTGATAAGTTGTCAAGGCAATGATGATAGAATAGGGGCGATCATACCGGTGCCAGCCTCTTTTACCAATGTACTCATTAAGTTACCGATCGCTGAGCTAGAAGAAGGGATTAATAAAATTTTGGGTCAACAATTATTCGATGGAGGGTTTGCTTTGAATAAAAAAAAGGACAGCTTATTTTTAAAAATTAAGCTCGAGGAGCACATTGATATTGAATATTACCAAGGGCGTTTTCATTTGGCTTTACCCTTAAATATTTCGGCCATTATCAAATCTCGTCTCTTGGGCGTTGCGATCAGTAATGCAGGAAAGCCTATCAAATTTCAAGCTAAAGCTGAACTGTCTTCGGAGTTAAATATCGATGAACGATGGGATCTAGAATTTGATTCAAGATGGGAGACGATTACATGGAATGTACCGCCTAATTTTAAAGTTTTGGGCTTGAAAATTGATTTGGCAGAACTGATAGAAAAAGAGATTCAAATACATGAAAGGCCCTTAGAAAAAATCATCAATGAGATACTCAAGGACCAAATTGATATAAGAGCAGCAGTAGAAAGGCTGTATCGATCGATCCAAAAGCCATTGAGGGTATCGGCAACGGCACTACCTTTATATTTTACCAATGAGGCCATCAGTTTAAGAGGTGATTTTGTTAAGGTCGAAATTAACGATACCTTATTTTTCCAACTTGAGCATCAATCGATACTACGAATCAACGATGCGCAAAACAACCATCAATTGTCGGAAGTTTTACCACTCAGGACCAATCCCTTGTCTAGGCATACACAGATCAGTTTTTTTGTTGAACTCCGATTGTCCTTTCTGAGAATGGAGGAGGTGATGGATTCGCTCTTGGTAGGGAAGGAGTTCAATTTGGAAGGGATTGCTGCAAAAGTAAATAGGGTGGAGATTAGCCCCCATGAGGGATTTTTGAAATGGAATTTAACGGTGGAAGGGGATATCAATGGAATTATTTCTTTGTTTGTAGTGCCGAGTATTGATGAATATTTGGTGATGCAATTTTCAGCTTTTGACTATGAATTACCCAAAATGGAAGGATGGGCAAAGATGACAGACTGGGCAATGCATCGGGCCATTGAAAAATATGTAGTGAGTCAGTCAAGCTATGATATGAGTCCTTTTCTCTATACGCTAGATGACCGCATTGTTCAGGAATTGAATAAATCTCCCTTATCGAAAAAAATAGCTCTGGATTTAAATTTGAATACATTCACCCCTTATTCTAAGGGGATGAATGAAGATGAGATCCAATTTATATTCCAGATCGAGGGAAGGGCAGCCCTCTCAATAAAGGATAAAGTATTTGTCCGGAGAGAGTAAGGATAAATCATTGGATTTTAAAGGGGAGTCCTTTTTATAGTCCCATTATTGAAATAAGTTTGTGGCTATTATTATTAGTTGTTTTTCGGGATGTGGCGCAGTCCGGTTAGCGCACCACTTTAGGGTAGTGGGGGCCGCTGGTTCGAATCCAGTCATCCCGACCAAGAACAGGAGAAGCAGATATTACCTAAGGGTGATATCCGCTTTTTTTATTTACCCATAGAGCTCCTTCATTCCGAGATAATTATTTGAAATACCCAGAATCATTAGGCCCCAGAATTGAATTAATAGCTGGGTCACCAATGAAGATGGTATCTAGAACCTAAGTCATTTTTTGAAAAATTAAAGTCCTATTTGTAAAAGCCAACGTTATATATCTCAATTAGGATACCTTGCATCTTCCTTAAAAGATTTTTAATAATTGTGGGAAAATAATCAAGAGGCCTAGAAAGATAATTTGAATCACTACAAATGGTAGGATTCCCATGTAGAGTTGTTTAGTTTTTATTTCTGGGGGGGCGACGCCTTTGAGGTAGAAGAGGGCAAACCCAAAGGGAGGAGTTAAAAAAGAGGTTTGAAGGTTGATGGCCAATAATATACCTACCCAAACCAAATCCACACCCATGCTGGCAAATATGGGAGCAACGATGGGAACGACAATGAATATGATCTCAATAAAGTCGATAAAAAATCCGGCAATAAAAACCATGATCATGACTAAAATCAAAAACTCATTAGGCCCCAAATTAGATTTAGAAATCAATTCTAAGAAAAGTTTGTCCCCCTCAAGCCCTCTAAAGACCAAAGAAAAGGCGGTGGCTCCAATCAGAATCATGAAAACCATTGAGGTGAGCATGAGTGTTTCCTTGGTAACTGCCTCAAGTATTTTTTTATTTAGTTTTCCTTTATGGGCTGTGAGAATTAAAGCACCCATTGCCCCAATTCCAGCTGCTTCGGTGGGGGAAGCGATACCTCCAATAATTGTCCCCAATACCAGTATGACCAATAGCATGGGTAATAAAAACGACTGAATAATCTCCTTTGAAAATCCCTTATTTCGAAAATGAGCAACTTCTTCGGGGGGCATGGCCGGTGCCTGATTTGGATATATCTGCGCATAGATGATTACATAAATCATATACATACCAATCAGGCAAAAACCAGGTACGATGGCGGCAAGAAATAAAGCGCCTACCGAAACATTTAATACACTTCCGAGCAAGACCAAGACGACAGAAGGGGGAATGATTTGTCCCAAAGTACCGGAGGCTGCGATCGTCCCCATAGCAAGGGCGGGTGCATAGCCGCGTTTGAGCATGGTCGGAAGACTTATCAAGCCCATCGTGACGACCGTAGCACCTACGATACCTGTAGACGCTGCAAGCAAAGCCCCTACGACGATCACAGACAAAGCCAAACCTCCTTTAAGTTTGCCAAACAATAAGGCCATGGTCTCCAAGAGTTTTTCAGCAATGCCCGATTTTTCCAACATCATACCCATGAATACAAATAGGGGAACCCCTAAGAGGACGAAATTCTGCATGGTACCAAAAATTCTTAAAGAGAGGAGGTAAAAAAAATTAACATCAAATAACCAAACGCCTACAATAAAGGCGATACCTCCTAAAGTAAAGGCAACAGGATAGCCTATAAGAATCAATATAAAAGCGACTATAAAAAAAATAATGGGTAGATATTCGTACATTATTTCAACAATGTTTTTATTGAATTAAGCATGAGTACGACACCTTGAAGCATCAATAAACCAAAACCTACAGGGATGGCTGATTTAATTAAATATCGCGCGGGTAATCCGCCAGGATCTGGACTGATTTCATTGAGTAAAAATGAACTTTGGACAAAATCTATACTTGTGATCAGAGTGACCCAACAAAAAGGTATTAGGAAAATCAATGTGCCGATGAAATTGATCAGAGCCCTTGTTTTTGGACCAAAGCGTTGATAGAAAAAATCGACACGAACATGTTTATCTTGATCCAGTGTCCAGGCAGCACCCAACAGAAACATGAGGCCAAATAGATGCCATTCTATCTCAAAAGTTGCTGCAGAGGTGATACTAAAAACATAGCGAAAGAACACATCTGTGACGATGATAAACGTCAAAATGAGGGAGCTCCAAGAAATGGTTTTTCCGAGGAAGCGGGTTAAGTATTGGATTCCATCTATGATTGAATTCATACCGGCTAATCTATCGAAAACTACAGCAATAAAAAATTCTTCTCTACCTGTGGTTTTCATGTAAAAAGGTTTTGTGGTTAATGAAAAATAATTAATTCATGACAAAAAGTTAAAATTTGGTTGAGTTTATAAAAATAAGGGGGGCTTTCAAACGAATTTCAATTCTCTCAAATCATATTTATTTTATGTTAACCTCATGACGGATCGGTTTTATTATATATTACGTGCGTTTCCTTTGAGCTGTTTTATTAGAAGAACTTTTTAGAGGGAAAAATTAATTTTTAAATAATAATTAAGCTCTTACTTTTTTCATGAAGTTTTTTAAAGCTCTTTTTATTTTCATTCTTACTTCATTTACCACATTGCATAATGCAATGGGACAATATAGCATCAGTACACTGGATCTTGATGATCATGTAACAATTTGGTATGATTCGATGATCGGCCAAGAAAACATCGGATTAATTGAGGGTACTCTTTATCCTTTTCTGAACAAATCACTCCATTCACACGAATACTTCATTGAAAAAAACTGGCAGCTTGGAAGGCTTACATATAAAGGTCAAACTTTTGAAGTCAATATGTTATATAATACCTTTCACGATCTATTGCTTATTCAAAATGCAACCAATAGTTCAACCAAGATGGAACCACTGAAACTGGCTCAGTATTTTATTTCGGACTTCGAAATTGGGGACAAGATATTTAAGAGATTAGATGGAATTGAAGCACCAGAGTCACCCGGATTTTATCAAGTATTGTTTGAAACTCCGGAGATCAAGATTTTCGTGAGAAGAGCAAAAAAAAAAGTTATCGGCACTACGCCTAAGGGAAATTCAGGGGTTACTTATTATCCTTTGGCTTCGTATTTTTTGATGATTAAAAATCATCAAATTAAAATAAATAATAAATCAGCTTTTTTTAAAGCCTACCCTTCCCATAAACAAGAAATTAGAGACTTTATAAGGTCTAATGGCTTATTAATTAAGCCCAATCAAGATAGAGATATTAAAAAATTGGCCATGTATTGTCATCAAATGAAGTGGGAATGATGAGAGCTTTATTTTTTGTGCTTATTTTATTGATATCTGTCTTCTCCTACGCCCAGATTGTTCCAAAATTTAATGGGAGTTATGTGAGCGCACCTTTAGAATCGATCATTCTAGACTTAGAAGAACAATTCCAAATTGAATTTTTCTTTGATTACAATTGGATTGATACTGTTCAAATCTCGAGGAATTTTATAAATGCCCCATTAGATACGGTTTTAAATAAAGTTTTCACAAATCAAAAACTAAGTTATTTCTTGAGCGGGGAAAAGGTATATATTTCTTTTCAGAAACCCATTATTAATCAGTTTGGAATTGGCAAATTTTTCAATCGTGAGTCAATCTATGAACCGATTAAAAAGGGGTTGATCTTTGCCAAGGAATACCAAAAAGATCAGGAGGGGGTCAATGAATGGGAAAAGGTATATGCGGTGGGAGATCGATATCAGTTTGTTATGGGTGAAACGGCTTCCATAGCAGGGTATGTTAGGCAGTCAGGCAATGAGTTGCCTGTTGAGGCGGCTTTTATCTATGTCGAAGAACCATTTGTTGGTACCTCGACAGATGTCTCTGGTTTTTATACTTTAAGTATACCCACCGGCAAGCACATTTTATTGTTGCAATCCATTGAGATGAAAAATACGTATCGGAATATTGTCGTTTTCTCTGACGGGACTTTCAATATTGATATGGAAGTAGATGTTATTGCCCTGAATGAGGTGGTAGTCAACAGTGATCGTGATATTAATATCGAGCAGGCCCAAATGGGGGTTACTAAAATTGGAATCGAAGAAACTAAAACTATACCTGTGCTTTTGGGTGAAAGAGACATCGTGAAGGCAGCCACGACAACTTCCGGGGTTCAGGCAGTAGGTGAGGGTGCTGCCGGGGTTAATATTAGAGGGGGTAAAGCAGATCAAAACCTTTTTACAATTGATGGAGCTACGGTCTATAACACATCACATTTTTTTGGTTTTTTTTCTATTTTTAATTCAGAGTCTTTAGAGGGAATGGAACTATTTAAGGGAGGGATTCCTGCTAAATATGGAGGTCGTATTTCTTCGGTATTTGATATTACCACTAAGGTTCCAGATAAGGAAAAATATATTGTCAAAGGTGGTATTGGACCGGTCACCTCAAGTCTTTTATTTGAAGGCCCCCTTATAAAAGGAAAAACATCCCTTATGATGGGAGGAAGAGCCACTTATTCTGATTTTGTGCTCAAACAAATAAGTAATACCCCCTTAAGTAATCAGGATGCTGATTTTCATGATTTTATTCTTAAAATTGATCATAAAATTGATATAAATAATACCCTTTCGGCTTCGGGATATTACAGCTTTGATAGTTTTCAATTGGACTCCGATTCTCTGCTTGGCTACTCCGATTTTAGTTATACAAATGCAAACTTTTCAATCAACTGGATGCACCAATTTAATGATCATTTAGATGGGTCATTAAGGCTTACAGGAAGCCAATATGGTTATCGTATTGGGTACGATAAGCTATTAACTCAAGCCTTTGATATTAACTATGAAATTTCCGAATTAACGGCAGCCACTGATTTCAACTATTATTTAGACGAAAAAAATCATTTCAACTTTGGAACTAGCATCAAGAAATATCAGGTTAATCCTGGCGTGAGGCAGCCTCTTGGGGACTTGTCTAATATTAGCTTTGATGAAATCAATCCCGAACAGGCGCTAGAATCAGCTATTTATTTCTCTAACCAATATGATCCTACAAAAGACATTTCGCTTTATGCAGGGTTAAGATATTCTTTATATACCAAGTTAGGTCCATCTGAATCCTATCAATATGCGCTTGATAAACCCATAAATCAGGCGTTCATTGTAGATACTCTTTCTTACAGGAAAGGTTTGCCAACGGTTACCTACCATGGTCCCGAATTACGATTATCAGGAAGGTTTTCTCTCGCAAATTTAAGTTCTGTGAAGGTCAGTTATAACCGGTCTCGACAATATGTTCATATGCTGATTAATTCTGCCTCATTGGCACCTACTGACATTTGGAGATTGTCAGGCAAATACGTGGCTCCTCAAATAGCAGATCAATTTTCAATAGGTTATTATAAAAATATCGTAAGAAATAATGTTCTAGAGTTTTCAGTCGAGACGTATTACAAGGACATCAAAAATTTAGTTGATTTTAAGGTAGGCGCAGATTTGCAATTTAATAAGGCTATTGAAACAGATCTTTTGCAGGGGGATGGTCGATCTTATGGATTGGAGCTTTCTGCCAAAAAATCTAATGGATGGTTCACAGGCTGGATTAATTATACCTGGTCACGTAGTTTTATCCGTTTAAATGGTGATTTTGCAGAGGAGCGCGTCAATGGAGGGGATTTCTTCAAAACTACTTATGATAAACCTCATTATTTAAACTTGGTAACGAATTATAAATTCACAAGAAGGTACAGTTTATCTTTAAATTTGGTATATTCAAGTGGTCGGCCAGTTACTTATCCTATTGGAAAATGGCAATTTAATACTGCTGAAAGCCTACAGTACTCCGAGAGAAATGCCTTCCGTATTCCTGATTATTTCAGAGTTGACCTAGGGTTTGACATTGAGGGTTCGCACAAGATAAAAAAATTGGCCCATTCTTTTTGGACCTTTTCAATTTATAATCTTTTTGGCAGAGATAATGCGTATTCAATTTTCTTCAAGACGGTTGGTGGAGATGTCGAGGGCTACAAAATGACGGTATTTGCGAATCCAATTCCTACGATTACCTTTAATTTTAAAATATGAGAAGGAAAATAAAAAACATAGTTTATCTATTTCCAATCATAGTCCTTTCTTGTGTAGAACCCTATGAACATAATTTCATTGGGGAGACTGAAAATTCTTTGTTGGTAGTGGATGCCATTTTGACTAACGAAATAAAAACACATACCGTAAAATTATCCTATACATCTTCTTTTATATCTGAAGACCTTATATTAGCTAAGGGAGCCACAGTGACCATTGAATCAGAGAATGGTGAGATCGTGAATTTAATAGAATCGTTACCTGGCAACTACGTTACTGACTCAACATATGCAGGAATGATTGGAGAAAGTTATAGGCTGAGAGTCATCACAGAAAATGGCAATGAATACTTATCTACCAAAGAGACGTTGAATGAAGCCCCACCTATTGACAGTTTATACGGTCGATATGTTCAATTACCGTCAAAAGAGAGTGGAGCTATTTTGAATGGGGTTCAAATATTCTTAGTGACCGATTGGCAAAATTACGAAGTCAGTACTTTCAGGTATACCTGGGAGGAGACTTACGAATGGAGAGTTCCTTATCCCTCATATTATTTTTGGGACGAAATTTCTGAAAAATCGGTACTGAGAACACAAAGTGTAGACAAATGTTTTAGGCATGAGACCAGCAGTTCCTTAATAATAGGCTCTGGAATCGCGTTGAATAATCAAAAATTAACTGAATTCCCCGTTCATTTTATCAATGAAGTAGATCCAAATTTAGCCTATAAAACAGCCGTTCAGGTCAAGCAATACGCCTTGTCTGCATCTACTTATCAATTTTATAAGAGATTGCAGGATAATAATGAATCCGGAGGATCTCTTTTTGATAAACAAAAAGGGAATGTTGTGGGGAACATGGAGGTGTTGAAGGGTCCTCAAGAGTCGGTTTTGGGAAATTTTGAAGTTTCTGGGGTATCGTCAAAATTAGCATTCTTTGTGCCCAAAACTTTTGTTCCGGATGGTTTCAATATTCCGATACTTAATGCTCAATGTAACTTAATTTATAGGACGTCATCTGATTCTATTCCACCGGCAGGTTTAATGGATTATTTTAGCTCAAGTGAGTCGGCGGGAAAAGGGATATGGGCATTTTTTATGCCGGAGCCTCCGGGATTTTACATAATACTTTCTGAGCATTGTACGGACTGTAGGATTAATGGGGATATTGAACTACCTACTTTTTGGAGATGAAAAGGTTAAGATTTTTAAATCTATGTATTTTCATGTTTTTTCATTTCTCTGGAAATGGGCAAGAAAATATTCACGAGGAGGTTTTTTTACAAATCAGTAGCGATCGATTTGTTTCAGGTGAGCGCATTCTGTTTCATGCATTGGTTAGAAGTAAGTCTTCAGGAAAGCTTTCGGAGCTAAGTTCGATTCTTTATATCGAGTTATTGGACAATGAACAAAAGCCGGTTTTTCAGACAAAAATAAAACTTGAAAAGGGCCAAGGGACTGGAGATTATTTTATTTCCAGTTTGATTGAATCTGGAAATTATCAACTTATAGGATACACGCGTTGGATGAAAAATTTTGGCGATTACTACCGTATTCCCATCACAATCTATAATCCATTTGAGGAATATGTCGTTACCTCTCCCAGTGAACTAAAAATAGAAATTTATCCTGAAAGCGGAAATCTAGTGGCAGGATTCAAAAACAAAGTATTACTTCGTTATGCCAACGAACAAGGAGTAGGGATAGATTTCAAAGGTAAAATTGTAGATTCCGAGGGGACTACCTTAACCTCTATTGAATCTATAGATGGGATGGCTAAATTTTATTTTAGCCCGCTCGCTAATATGCAATACAGGATGATTTATGAAGATTCTTCGAGAAATTTTAATTTTATAGATCTGCCCATGGCCTGTCAAGCATGTGCAAGTATATCCCTGACCGAATTTTCTAAGGGGGTTGTTTTGAAAGTCAATGATAATGCTACCCATGAAAAAAAAGGAATTTTAAAAATTCGTGATCGTTATAAGATTTATTTTGAAGATTATGTCGAGGTGGGCCAATCGTTCAATATGGACAAAAAGTCAATGCCAGAAGGCTTACTAAGAGTAGAATATTTTGATGCTCAAGGTGAAATGACGGCCCATAGATTATTTTATAATGGGGCAATAGCCGTCACGAAAAATGAAGTAATAAAGACGAAATCAAGGAATTTTGTGGAATTAGCTGATTTAAATCAATCAATCACCTCAGTCTCAATCGTAGTTAGATCTTGTGAATTAGCTTCAAGATCTGCCGTTATTTCCCAAATTAATAGCCAGTTAGTTACGCGTCCACTGAGATCTGATTTTGTCAGTCAGACGAATTTAGATGATTGGATGATCCTTTCAAAGGTAAGTTGGCTTGAATGGGGACTCATTGATCAAGTGGCGATGATGCCAGAGCATCGTAATGATTTATTAGAGGGGATTATAACCTCCAGAGAGGAAGATATTTTTGGAAAGATCGTTGTATTTTCTATTCCCGGCAAGACCTCTGATATAAACTTGGCTCAGACAGATGTGAACGGTAAGTTTTTGCTCAATATTGAACAGGATATGGTTGGCGATAATAGCGGATATATCAACGTATTAGATTACGATGGAGGTGAGTATGAAATAATCATGAATTCTGAATTTTATACTGAATATCCAAATTTCGAAAACTGGCCCCTTCGCTATGATTCTCTTACCGTTGCACAAGTGATCAAATCAAGTGTTGAGGTACAAATTGAGAATTCTTTTCAACATTTACGTAGAGATAGTATCGTGATGGAGAAAAAGGAGTATTTTGAAATATTGAATGTCAAAAATTATCATCTCGATGATTTCACGAGATTCCCAACGATGAGAGACTCATTTATTGAATATATACCAGAAATTGCCATTGGTAAATCAAGAACTGATTATGATTTCAATATTCGCTGGCCCTCAGAATTGAGTTCTTTCAATCAAACAGGGATCTATTTGGTACTTTTTGATGGGATTTTGGCTAGTCCCAAAGAAGTGCTTGAATATTCTCCTTATAATATCAGCGATATAGAAATACTTAGTGAGAGATACTATATTGGGTCAGTGGTTTTAGACGGAATTATAGCCCTTAAAACTAAAGACGGTGACCTTTATGGTTTTGAACCCAAAGGGCTGAAATATAAATACAAGGGGTTCCAGCGCCAAAAAATTTACTTCTCCCCTGATCATGCTCAGCTAAAAGAATTAAGGATCCCTGACCAACGGAGGTTATTGGACTGGCAGTTCATGTCTCAAATAGATTCAAGTCAAAAAACGGGATTTTATACTTCTGATCTTTTGGGCACGTATGACGTTCTGATTACTGGGATCTCAGCTTCCGGAGAATTGATTCAGGAGATCCGCACCTTAGTGGTAGAATAATGGGCTATTACCCCTAACTTTGCATTATGAAGCAAGACGTTCGTAAGTTGACATTCGATAAATTGAAAGATTACGTATCGGAAACAGGATTACCTGCGTTTCGTGCAAAACAAATTTGGGAATGGATATGGGTTAAGTCGGCACATACTTTTGAGGAAATGTCCAATCTCTCCCTCTTGATGCGCGCACAATTGGCCGAAGATTTTGATATTTTACCGATCTCAGTGCAGACCGATCAAAAATCGAATGATGGAACTATAAAACTAGCATTTGCACTTCATGACAAATCCTTAGTGGAGGGGGTGTTGATTCCGGCTGAGGATCGAATGACGGCCTGCGTTTCCTCTCAAGTAGGGTGTTCGTTGAGTTGTAAGTTTTGTGCCACGGGTTATATGGACCGCAAGCGAAATTTAGATCCAGCAGAGATTTATGATCAAGTGGTTGAAATAGACCAGCAAGCCAAAAGGCATTTTGATACACCTCTAAGCAATATTGTTTTTATGGGGATGGGAGAGCCTTTACTTAATTATAAGAACGTATTACAGAGCATTGAACGGATTACTGGCACAGATGGGCTCAATATGTCGCCTAAGCGTATCACGGTATCTACTGCAGGTATTGCCAAGATGATCATCAAGCTGGCTGATGATCAAGTCAAATTTAATTTGGCCTTGTCTCTGCATGCGGCCAATGACGTAAAAAGGAATCAAATCATGCCTATCAATGAAACCAATACATTGAAAGTATTGAAGGAATCATTACTTTATTTTTATCAAAAAACGGGAAATCAAATTACTTTTGAATACATCGTTTTTAATAATTTTAATGACCGAATCGAGGATGCAGAGGAGTTATGGCATTTTACTAAATCAATACCTTCCAAAATCAACATTATTGAATATAATTCGATCGTTGAGGCCCAATATCAAAATACGACCGCTGACAAGTTGGAGCAATTTGCAGATTTTTTGAAATCCAAGAAACTCATCGTCAATATACGAAGGAGTCGAGGGAAAGATATTGATGCGGCCTGCGGACAGCTGGCCAATAAAAATTAAGTTTATTTTTTACTGGCGTTAAAAAGTTTTTGTTTTTCCTCTTTGGTCAGACTCTCATATCCTTTTTGTGAAATCCTATCCAAAATGGCATCTATTTCATCTTGTTCAGAAGTATGGGAGGACAGGGGCGATGTGTCATGGTTTACTTCAGTAGCTGCTTTCGCCTTTTTTCTGGGCTTGCTTCTGTGAGTGACTTTAATTTTTGAGGATTGTCTGAAAAAGCTTTTGAGAAAATCAATAATTTGAAGAATCCAACCACCGAGATCCTGACCTTTTTGTATTCGCTTGATATAGCCATAACCCATAGCAGCCCCTGCTAAATGTGCCCATTCGCCTCCTGCATTTGCACCTACGGTTTGTGAAAAAGAAAGAATGATATAAAAAAAGGCAATATATTTAATTTTTACGGGCCCAATCAAAAGCAAATGGAATGTATAATTAGGCAGTAAAGTGGCTGCGGCCGTAATGATGGCATACACTCCAGCTGAAGCGCCAAGCATTCTGGAAATTTGCTGGCTTTCATAAAAGGGCAGCGTGTTGTAAATGATCAAATAAAGCAGTCCACCAGCAAGACCTCCGAGCACATAAAGTGAAATTACTTTGTCGTTGCCTAAATATTCTACAATAAGTTTACCAAACCAATAGAGGACCAACATGTTAAATAAAATATGGAATAAGTCAGCGTGTAAAAAAAAGTAGGTGATGATAGACCATGGCTGAAATAAAAATGAACTGAGATCCGAGGGAAGCATCAATAACTCCTCTATAGACCTATAGATTTCTCCACCACCACTCACTTTAAGAAATATGCTCAAGGTCAGCATTACTAAAAAAACAATAACATTGATGATTATAATCTGCGCAATGGCATTGTTGGGCTTGTTCCAAGCATTTTTGAATTCATCAAGCAGATTTTCGCTTGTATTCATAATCAGTATGGTTTAATTGTTTTATTATTAATCCAAATTCTAATAAGGGTGAAGGCGATCAGCATACCGCTTAAATGCGCGAGATGCGCCACATTATCTCCTTCTGAACGATTTAATTCGGAATAAAGTTCTATGGCTCCGTAAATAAAAACCAAATATTTGGCTCGAATGGGAATAGGTGGAAATAAAAGCATGAGCTGCAAGTTAGGAAATAGCATAGCAAAAGCCATCAAAATGCCATAAACTGCCCCTGAGGCACCAACCATTGGAATATTTGTTTTGAGATCAAATATCTGTGTGACGGCACTCATCGTTTGTTTTATGTAATCTGGATCTTGTGGATTCTCATAATACCCATTTGAGAGCTCGGCCAACCCTTGCAAATTGAATCGACGCGACTTGTGTTCAGAAATGAATAAGCTAAAGTCATCGGGATTTGGATTAGAGAGATAGGTTTCCGTATCTGCTTTCAATTGATATTGTTCTATAAAATTAGCACCGCCAAAAAGCATACCTGCCCCAATACCACAGGCAAGATAGAAGATGAGGAATTTTTTTTCCCCGAAGGTTTGTTCAAGGAGTGGGCCAAAAATAAAAACAGCAAACATATTTCCCAATAGATGGCTGAAGTTGGCATGAATCCACATATAGGTGATGAACTGATGTAGCGCGAATTGATCAGAAAAAACCACACGCAACCCCAACCAAGAGGATAAGGGTAGGTTCAATAAAGATTGCAAAACAAAGATCCCCACATTCGCAATTAAAATGTACTTGACCGTAGGGGTTAATCTTCCAAACATATTTATTAATTGAAAAGTGAAATCATTTTATCTAAACTCAAAACTACAAAAGTTGCCTGACCATCTGGCGTATAATTGGGTTGTTTGCAGGCAAATAATAAGTCAAATATTTTTGAAATTTCTTCATCAGCCAATTTTTCGCTGATTTTTATGGCCGTACGTTTTGCCATAGAACGTGCTAAATTTTCGGTTTTATTGAGCGCAATTTCTGATTGATTCATCTTAAACTGTTCTATCAAATCTTCAAAAAGTGCTTTTTCAGACAGTTTACCAATTTCTGGAGGTACGCCATTGATGACGATACAGTTTTTACCAAATGGTTCAAATTCAAAACCGAGCATTTGAATTTCATTCTTTAGTGATAGAACCAAATCAAAATCTGTAAGATTGAGAGGAAGTTGACTAGGAAATAAGCAGGACTGTGAGACACCTTGATTTTGACCATAATGTTCAAGATATCGTTCATAAAGAATCCGCTCGTGTGCCGCTCTTTGATCAATAAGTACCATACCGCTCTTTACTTGACGCAAGAGGAAGCGGTTATGTATACACAGGGTTTGAGGATTGGGCAAACTATTTTGATGACCAGAATGAGGATCACTGTTTAGCAGCATCCGATCTTGCTGTTGAAGTTCATTTTTCCCTTGTTCCCTACTGATCAGTTCTTCATCATGTGCATTCTCGTACAATAATTCCCAATTTTTTGATGAACTATTGGAGTTTGGGATGTTTTTGAATTGTGTATATTTTTTATCTGATTCAGATACCTGATAAGCTCCCTTTGGTGGAGAAAATAAGGCAAAATTAACGTCTGTATCGAAGTCTATAGATGGCGCTACATTTGAAGTGGCCAAGGCTTGGCGTACGGCAGCCACAATTACGCCATACAGTAAACGATCATCGGTGAATTTAACCTCTGTTTTGGTAGGGTGAACATTTACATCGACGTCTTTGGGATCAATTTCGATAAACAAGACATAAAAGGGATGAGCCTCTGGTTTTAAAAGCCCTTCAAAAGCCCTTAATACGGCATGATTGAGATAATGATTTTTGATGAAACGATGGTTCACAAAAAAGAATTGTTCACCTCTGGTTTTTTTTGCAAACGCGGGCTTACCTACATAGCCCGTGATCCTAACCGTAGGCGTTTCTTCTTGGCAAGGGATGAGTTGCTGCTGATAATTTTTTCCGAAAATTTGGACAATACGTTTGCTGAGTTTGCCGGGCTCTAGGTTGTAAACTTCCTCATTGTTGTGGTGCAATGCGAACTTAATACCTGCATGAGCGATTGAAATCCTTTGAAATTCATCATGAATGTGTCGAAATTCTACTGGATTACTTTTTAAAAAGTTTCTACGTGCAGGAAGGTTGAAGAAAAGATTTTTAATGGACAAGCTCGTCCCATTTTGCATGGCTATGGGTTCTTGTTTGCGGAGGTCACTGGCTTCAACCTTGACCAACAGACCTAACTCAAGATCATCTGTTTTTGTTTTTAATTCAACTTGTGCGACCGCTGCAATAGAGGCGAGTGCCTCGCCTCTAAAACCCATTGATTTTAGTCTAAATAAATCTTTGGCATCTTTCAATTTGGAAGTCGCATGTCTCTCAAAGCACATGATGGCATCTTTTTCAGACATTCCCCTGCCGTCGTCCACCACTTGTATAAGGGTTTTTCCGGCTTCCTGTATGTATACCTTAATTTTGTTAGCACCAGCATCGATACTGTTTTCGAGCAGTTCTTTTACGGCCGAGGCAGGCCTTTGAACGACTTCTCCAGCGGCAATTTGATTGGCAATATGATCAGGCAGTACATGGACGATGTCTGGCATTAGTGCTTAGTTGCTTTTTTTTTGAATTTCAAAAATAGGTAGATGGGAATAATAAGCCAAAGGAGGTGTAAAACAGGGTTTCCAAAATAAAGCCAACTCAAAAAAGCCAATCCCAAACCGACGGCAATGATGATTTGTAGTCCAGAAGTATTCGGCCCAGGACTGGACCGTCTATCAAAGGTGATCTTATGAGCCCTTACCCCAAAATTTTCTTCTCCAGACATCTCTCTTTTAATCATTTCGGTGCGCTCCAGTATTTCCTCTTTGATGGGATCATAGTATCTCGGAGTAATGGTAAGCTTTTTATGACCGGGCAATTTAACGAAAGAGGGTAACTTCATGTTGAGTTAACTATTTATGGTTGTTTTTTAACTGGGTTTCAACTTGGGCAGGAGACAAAAATGATATTTTAAAGCCACTTTACTTTCGTAAGTAGGAAGATAAAATAATCCTCCAAGCACCTACCCATTAACCTTTTATTTCTATAAATTTATTAAAATGTTTTGAAGGTCGTTTCCAAAAACTTTAAGTTACTGCAAAATTCAAATATTTAGATGAAATAATGAGACAAAATATAGATTTTTGAAATTGTTTATGTTTGGATGCTATCTTGCATCTGCGATCAATGTATTCACCTTTCAAATCCAAAAATAATTTAGGTAATTTAAGTTAACCTCTATCTCCTAAATATGAAAATTAGGGTAAATTAAATAAAACTTTAAGCGTTACTAAAGATAAATTTACAGAAATGAAAATTGGAATTGTTTGCTACCCCACTTACGGCGGGAGTGGGGTGATGGCAACGGAGTTAGGAATGGGACTTGCCAAAAAAGGCCATCAGATTCATTTCATCACCTATGCGCAGCCCACGAGATTGGACTTTTTGAGTGAAAATCTTTTTTATCATGAGGTATCTGTCAAAGATTATCCTCTATTTGACTATCCCCCTTATGAGATCGCCTTAGCGGCAAGAATGGTGGATGTGGTTGAGTATGAAAAATTAGATTTGCTACATGTCCATTATGCCATCCCTCATGCATCAGCAGCAATTTTAGCAAAGCAAATCTTGGTGACCAAAGGGATTACTATTCCCATAGTAACCACTTTGCATGGGACAGATATCACCTTGGTGGGTAAAGAGGCAACCTATGCTTCAGTAGTTACTTATGCCATCAATCAATCAGATGTGGTTACGGCAGTTTCAAATTCTCTTAAAAGGGATACTAATGCTCTTTTTGATATTCAAAAAGAGATCAAGGTGATTCCCAATTTTGTGGATATTAATAAGTTTAAAAAGCACCATAAAGATCATTTTAAAAAGGCGATATGTCCCAATGGAGAAAAACTTATGGTGCATATTTCTAACTTTAGAAAAGTGAAGCGGGTGGAAGACGTGATCACTGTATTTTGTAAGGTAAGTCAACAGATACCGGTGAAGTTACTGTTGGTGGGTGACGGTCCCGAGAGATCTACAATGGAAAAAATGACCCGTGAGACGTGTAGTATTCAAGACGTACGTTTTCTCGGTAAAATGTCCAATGTCGAAGAAATTCTATCTGTTTGCGATGTATTTATGATGACTTCTGAAAAAGAAAGTTTTGGTTTGGCTGCCCTCGAAGCAATGGCCTGCCAAGTACCCTTGATCAGCACGAATGTTGGAGGACTGAACGAATTGAACGAAGATGGAGTTACCGGGTATACGTGCGATTTGGGGGATATTGAGGAGATGGTGGAAAAAACCCTACATGTGCTGCATGAGGATAACCTACCAAAATTCAAAGCAAACGCTTATAAAAAAGCATTATCATTTGAATTATCTGAGATCATGCCTATTTACGAGGAAGTCTATGAAGCCGCTTGCATCACGCAATAAATTTTAATCTTTTATGTAAAATGAAATTTTTTTAGATAAAAGAATGTTTTTTAAATGAAAAGGAGGCGATTATGATTGGATACCGATTCACCGAATATATCCCCGAAAAAGTGGCTGAAAAAAGCTCATTTGAAAGCTTGCGGGATATTTTTTTACAATTGATGGTCATTACCGGAGGGGATGTCTCAGAAACGATCCATTGGCTGACTAATTTGGACCAAGAACATAATTTAATGCCTGAAGATTATGGCATGGGAAATTTTGTGGATGATTTAAAAGATCAAGGCTACATTAAAGAGGGAAGTGAGGAGGGAACGTTTGAGGTTACCGCCAAATCAGAACAAAAAATCAGAAAAAATGCGCTAGAAGAAATTTTTGGGAAGCTTAAAAAAGGATCTAAGGGAGAACATAAAACACCTTATTTCGGTCAAGGAGATGAGACCACTGTAGATTTTAGGGAATTCCAGTTTGGAGATTCCTTGGATCAAATTGCTTTGACCGAAAGTTTGAAAAACGCACAAATCAACAACGGTACTGAAGACTTCAGATTGACCGAAAGAGATCTAGAGATTCAAGATAAGGATTTCAAAGCACAGACATCAACGGTTTTAATGATTGATATCAGTCATTCCATGATTTTATATGGAGAGGATCGGATCACACCAGCAAAAAAGGTAGCTATGGCTTTGGCGGAGTTAATTACTCAAAAATATCCTAAAGATACCCTTGACATTATTGTATTTGGTAATGATGCGTGGCAAATTGAGATCAAAGATTTACCCTTTTTACAAGTAGGTCCCTATCATACCAATACCATTGCGGGACTGGAATTAGCGATAGATATTCTAAAACGCAAAAAAAATAAAAATAAGCAAATTTTCATGATTACGGATGGCAAACCAACCTGTATGAAGGTCGGCATCAAATACTATAAAAACAGTTTTGGCTTAGATCCCAAAATAATGAATAAAACCTTTAATTTGGCCGCGCAATGCAGAAGAAGCCACGTACCTATTACCACCTTTATGATTGCCTCAGACCCTTATTTGAAGCAGTTTGTACGAGAGTTTACCCAAATCAATAACGGTAATGCCTACTATAGCAGTCTGCAAGGTTTGGGCCATCTTATTTTTGAAGATTATAAAAATAACCGAAGAAAAAATTTCTAATTCATATGACATATTACGATTTACCAGAAAAAAATTTATTAGCCATTAAAACACTAAAAGACCTGAAGGCGTCAGGTTACGCAACGATCGGTATTAAAGATGAATTAAGAAAAAATTTATTACGTTCTTTCCAGGAAGATAAATCAGTTTTTGAGGGTATTTGGGGCTATGAGCATACGGTAATTCCAGATATTGAAAGGGCTATTTTGGCAAGGCATAATATCAATTTTCTTGGACTGCGAGGACAGGCCAAAACCCGAATTGCACGGATGATGGTACTTTTACTTGATGAATGGATTCCGGTGGTACAAGGCTCGGAACTCAATGATGATCCGCTCAGACCGATTTCTCACTATGCCTTGGCTAAGTTAAAAGATGAAGGCGATCAGATGGCCATCTTTTGGCTACACAGAAATGAGCGATACACAGAGAAATTAGCGACTCCTGACGTTTCTATTGCCGATCTCATTGGCGATGTCGATCCCATCAAGGCCGCGAGCTTGAAGCTTTCTTATGCAGATCAAAGGGTCATTCATTACGGTCTCATTCCTAGATCAAATAGATCTATTTTTGTGATCAATGAGCTTCCGGATTTACAAGCGAGAATTCAAGTCGCGCTGTTTAATATTCTTCAAGAAGGAGATATTCAAATAAGAGGTTTTAAGTTGCGATTGCCTCTAGATGTTCAATTTGTGTTTACTGCAAACCCAGAGGATTATACCAATAGGGGCAGTATTGTCACACCCTTGAAAGATCGGATTGACAGTCAGATCATCACGCATTATCCAAAAAGTATAAAGATAGGAAAGAAAATAACCCAACAAGAAGCCCAATTGCAATCAGAGCAGCAGCGTCTGGTACATTCTTTTGAGTTGGCTAAGGATTTGGTTGAGCAGATTGCTTTTGAAGCTCGGGAGAGTGAGTATGTCGATGCCAAGAGCGGTGTTTCAGCAAGACTGACCATTTCCGCTTATGAAAATTTAATCAGTGCAGCCGAACGAAGAATGGTTAAGAATGGAGCGGAAAAAACAACAGTCCGAGTAGCTGATTTCGTTGGGGTCATTCCAGCCATAACTGGGAAAGTAGAACTGGTTTATGAAGGAGAACAAGAAGGCCCAGGCATCGTAGCAGCTAACTTGATCAGTAAGGCCATAAGAACTCAATTTGTGAATTTCTTTCCGGATCCTGAGGAGATCAGAAAAAGCAAGAAAAGGGATAACCCTTATCAAGCCATTTCGGAATGGTTTGGGAAAGGTAATATGGTTGATATAATGTTAGATGCCAGTGATGCCGATTACAGCTCTTGCTTGAATAGCGTACCGGGATTAGCGGATTTGGTTAACAAAAAATACAAAAAGGAATCAGAGGCTTATCGATTATTTTTGATGGAGTTGGCGCTGCATGGTTTAGCAGAATACAGTGTGCTGAGTAAGCATACAATTGATGAAGGATTGCAATTCAAAGATTTGATCAGTAGTATGTTTAACATCCAAGATCATACTTCAGAAGACATATAAAATAAAGTAGACATGACATTGACAGAGGCCCAGCAGCTGATCGCACAGGGGGAGGGCCATCAAATTGAATTTAAGCTCAAGGCGAAACATCCCGATAGAATTATCAGAGAAATTGTTGCTTTTTCAAATTCAAAAGGAGGGCATTTATTTATAGGTGTTGATGACGATGGCAGTATTATTGGACTCAAAGATGCTGAAGAAGCCCATTATGTCATGGAAAAAGCGATGCAGGAGTTATGCAGGCCTCAAATTGAATATGAATACCAGATCATACCCATAGACGGTAAACGCGCGATCGTTCATTATCAATTTGAGTCTGGAAAAGAGAAACCCTATTTTGCCTTTTTAAAACCTTTTCATAAACGAGGTCGTTCCTTTGTAAGGCTTGAAGACAGGTCTATTCAAGCCAGTAGAGAATTGAGGCAAATCTTAAAATTTTCCTTAAAGGATACTACGACACCTTTTGAGTATGGTGAAAATGAAAAGATGCTCTTAAATTATTTAGGGAACCATGAGGAAATCACCGTCAATACTTTTTGTACCGTTGGTAATATTGACAAGCAATTGGCGTCTCAAACCCTGATCAAACTCACAGTAAATAATGTATTGAAGGTCATTCCAGATGAAAAAGAAGATAGATTCATTTTTGTGGCCTAGAGTTTGAAAGATAAGTATTCCTACAGGCGAAAATTTCTTTTGGCGTTTAGTGTACAGGTAGTTTAGTTCCAGAAAATCATATCGAGTTCCCTTTTTAAGTGCTAAGGTATATTATTTTTGTGAAGCTTTTAAAAGGGATTTCAGAAGGGCTTTCTTTGCATCAACCTTACCCAATCAGCCTCTTTTTTAAATGATTACTTACCCTTGATTTTTAAAATTAGTTAAATGGGTAGGATTGATTTTTGAGCGCTCATGATGCCCAAGACAAAAAGGCTGTGATAAAATTAAAACCGTTGTCGGTGAAAGACCAATCATATTATTTTAATAATTTACAAAGCGGACGCAATCGATTTCGTAAAAATTCTTTTTAATTTTTGTATAAATTATTATTTTAATAATTATTTTCTATTTAAATTAAGTAGTAATAATTTAAAATTTGATATAAACAGCATTCAATCAAATCTCATTATGACTAATAAATTGCTTTTGCGCAGAATGAGTCAAGATGATGAACGTGCTTTAGAGGAATTATTCAATGCGCATTCAAAATGGCTCTACACTACTGCCTTTAGTATTGTCAAAGATCAAGGTCTTGTCGAGGAAATTGTTGAAGACGTTTTTTTTAAACTTTGGCAACATAGGTACAAATATGCCTCATTAGAAAACTTAGAATCTTTTTTGTTTGTGTGCACCAAAAATCTATCCTACGATCACATTAGAAAGCGAGGAAACAGACATTTCATTTCGCTAGACGAGCAAATGTTGAATCAACATGAAATGGGGCCAGATCAAATTTATGAGCTCAATGAGCTCAATGAGCTTATTGCATTATCTGTTAAAAAATTGCCCCCTAGGTGTAAATCTATTTTTGAATTGGTCAGGAATAAGGGTCATTCATATAAAGAAGCTGCTAAAATTCTTAATTTGACCCCCAAGACAGTAGAAAATCAACTGAGAATAGCCGCCCAAAAAATGTATATTGATCTTGAACAGTATTTTCAAAAAATGAAAATAAAAGTAAGTTAGAAGAAAATACCTACTTAAAAAAAGAGAGTCCACAGAGCGAAGTATGTTTTAAACGTTATTTTTTTGATCTCATTGGGGGATTGGAATCTTTTTTTCGTTCAAAATAAAGAGGAAATTTTTTTAAGATCCTTTGTATTCGGGTAAAGACCCGTCTGTTTTATTTATGTTTAACAAAATATGTATGAAATACTTAAGAAATTTTATTTTTTTTAATTTTTGCCTCGGCGCTCTGAATTTTATCAGTTGTGGCGATGATAGCGATGACCCCGTAACTGAGGATCCCGTAACTGAGTCCACCGAAGAAGAGAAGCAACTTGAAAGTTTGTCTGCTTCTGGTTGGACAATGTCTAGTATTACCTTAGATGGTGCTGATGCTACTTCGAATTTTGATGGCCTCGTGCTTACCATCAAGTCCGATAAGACCTATACAACAAATGGAAGTTATGATCCAGTATGGCCCTCTTCGGGATCGTTTACTTTTGGATCAGATATAAATACACTGACAAGAGATGACGGAGTGAGTATGACTATATCAGTCAGTGAAACAAGTCTAACGGTGACCTTCACTTATGCTGAATCGGGTGGACGAATTGATGCACTCCCTGGTGACTATGTGTTTAGCTTTACATCATAGAAAATACAAAACCTTAAAAGAATTACAAAACCTTAAAAGAATAAAATATGAAAAGACATATACTTTATTACAACAAACTTGTCAAGCGATATAATAAGTACCAAAGAAAAATTAATAATGCAAATAGCATATCCTTTCATAAAAGAAGGATTGATGTTTTTGCAAAGAGAATGCGACAATTGTATGATCGCATAAATGATTTGGGAAGAGCTTTGAAAATTGCAGCTGCCGGTAGCTTTGCTTCACTGGCCTTGGTATTAGCTCCAATGGAGTCCAATGCCCAGACGAGTTTTGCACTTGAGACCGAAAGGCCTTTAGGTACAGCGCATGCCGAAAATTACGCTAAACCCGCATTTGGAGATCTTGACGGTGATGGAGATCTTGACTTGGTGATAGGTGAAAGATATCCTGGATTGGGAGCTTTTGTATACGAAAACGAGGATGGTAAATTTAAAAGGAATAAGGATCATCCATTAGTGGGATTAGTAAAAAACCTCTATGATTCTGCCGCTCATGGGGCAGATGCCAATGAGGGAAGTGACGGTATGTATTCTGCTCCAGCTTTTGCCGACTTTGATGGTGACGGTGATCATGATCTTTTTGTGGGTGAACAAAAAGGAATTATTCATTATTTTAAAAATGATGGAGGCACCTTCGCTTTAGATACCGCCAATAACCCATTAAAGAATTGGAATAAGGGAGATACTGGCGAAAAATCAAAACCTACCTTTGTAGATTTAGATGGTGACGGAGATTTAGACGTGGTCATCGGTAAAGGCAATGGGGAATTAAGGTATTTGAAGAATAATGACGGAATATTGTCGGAGCAATATGCCTGGCAAGGGGATAGTCCTTTTAGCTATCAAAAGACAGACAGCGTTGGAAACCTAGTTGAAGATTGGGGCTATTTGGATGTAGGCGATGAAGCAGCTCCTGCTTTCGCTGATCTTGATGGGGATGGCGATTTAGATGCTTATGTGGGTAACAAAGATGGAGGAATAGTGATGTATGTAAATACAGGATCAGCAACTGAACCATCATTTGCCCAGGATACTACCGTAAATAATCCATTTTCAGATTTATCTAGCTATCATTCTGAAGGGTTTGATAGTCCAACACCGATATTTGTAGATTTGGATGCAGATGGCGATATGGATATGCCCATGGGATTTTTGAATGGACCATTAACTTATTTTGAAAATAACGGAGATGGTACTTTTAAATGGACTCCGGCCAATGAGCTAGGTATAGCTGATGTTACCAATTCAAATATAGGTACAGCTATTGCAGATGTAGATGAAGACGGTGATTTAGATGTGGTAATGTCAAAAGATAATCAATTGACATACTTTCAAAACGATGGTACTGGAAAGTTTTCAGAAAAGGTTGGAGAAAGTAATCCATTAGATGCTGTAAGCTCAAGTATTGGTGGTGTGGACATTATAGATGGTGCGGACACAGCTCAAGCAGCAGCCTTTTCACCCACATGGGTTGATTGGAACGGTGATATGTACGGTGATCTGTTTGTGGGAACTGAAAATGATACCATTATTCATTATTATGAAAATGCTCAAGACGGTACCTGGACAGATGAAACATTTACTTCTAAGAATCCTTTCTTATCTTATAAAACAGTTGATAATGAAACCATTACCTTTATCGATTTAGATGGTGATGGGGATCTTGACAGTTTTGTGGGGAATAAGGATGGAAAGCTTAAGTATTTTGAAAATGATGGAACGGGTATTCTGGCAGAAGTTGCTGGGCCTTTTGACAATGAGGATCTTGGTGGAAATAAGATATGGCATGATGCCTATGACCTTGATCAAGATGGTGACCTTGATATGTTTATTGGTAAAGATGACAGAGTTGAGTACTACATGAATAATGGAGATCAAACTTTTACCAGTCGCGGAGATCTAAATCCTTTTGCAGGGATTACAGTAGTTGCAAACCCCTCTCCTGTTTTTGGAGATCTAAATGGAGATGGTGTTCAAGACATGCTTTTGGGTGATCGCTCAGGTAGCTCATGGTTCTTTAAAGGAAGTGGCACCGTAACAGCCCCTGTTGCGGGAAGCGTAGATGCACAGACTACGGGTGTAGGTATTGCTTATAGTTTTGATGCTAGCAGTCTTTTCACTGACGCCAATGATGATATTGTTCAGTACAGAGCAATGCAAGCTGATGGATCAGCCTTACCCGCATGGTTGACTTTTACGCGTACGACGCAGCAACTGACAGGAACGCCGTCAGCGGCCAATGTCGGTTCGATAGATGTAGTAATTGAGGCAGTAGACGTAGATAATAATATTGCGGAGGCCAGCTTTACATTAACGATTACTTCTTTAACGGCGATGGGCCAAAAGGTAAATATTTCATTTTATCCGAATCCTACGGTGGATAAAGTCAATGTTAAATCTGAAATAACAACATTGAAAAATGTGAGTGTTTATTCACTATCAGGAGTCAATATTAAATCTTTTGAGATGACCTCTAAAGATTTTAGTGTAGATATGACTGATATGCCGAAAGGAGTTTATTTAATTAAAATAAATTCAGTTCAAGGGGAAATAATTCATCCTATTATTAAAAAGTAGTTTTCTTTTATTTGTTTTATTACTAAAAAGAGATACTCGTGAGTATCTCTTTTTTTTAGTTTTCTAATTTTTTATTCGATAAAAAATTATATTGTTTTAGCATTTAATATATCGACAAAGCTTTTGATCTAAATAGAGTTTTCAATTAAAGGAATTACATAATTACTAAAAAAATGATGGACTATAAATTTCAGTACAGTGCTGCTATATCTTTGAAATGGATAAAGGAGAATATGATGGGATTGGTATTTCCTGATATCACGAAGCAGGGAGACCGTATCCAGAAGAATTTTAAAGGTGTTGTAGTTTCTAAAAATAATGTGCCGGTAGGCATGATTTTGGGTCTATCTGATATGAATTTAAAAGATTTTAGAATCATGTCATTCAGAGTGAAACCTGACCATGCAAATAATAAATTGGGTTTCAGACTCTTAATAGCATTAGAAGAGAATTTAAAAAAAGAAGGATTTGAAAGAATAGAATTACAGTTTAGGTCACATTGGAAATCATTATTTGTACTCGAGAAGTTGTTACAAAAAACGAAATGGAAGCAACCCGAATTTAATATGAGAATATGTCAATCTTTGGTTGAACAGGCATTTCCTGTTTTTCATAGAGGGCATCAGCTACCTAATGATTATACTTTTACTAGTTGGAAATTGGTTTCAGATCGAGAAAAAGAAGACATAAAAAAGCAACATGATCAGAACAGTTGGTATCCAGAGGAAGTGTCTCCATTCATTCTTACAGATATCATTGAACCAGAAGTGAGTCTCGCACTGCGCTTTAAGGGTCAAATTGTGGGTTGGCTGATCATTCATCAAATTAGTACAGAAACATTAGAGTATACGTCTCTTTTTATTGATGAAGCGCACAGAAGTTTTAAGATGGGACATTTACTGATGGGTGAGGGAATTCTTAGCCAGTCAAACCAAAACAAATTTTCTAAATTTTTATTTACTGTGAAGGCAACGAATCGTTTGATGTTAAAATTCATTGATCGTAATGGCCCGTCAAATGGGATGGTTGTTACCGACATATTTAAGGCAGAAAAAAAGTTACTACCATAACTCAAGTTTACAAAGTTGATCATTTGAGGGATGAACCTTTTATTCTCGTCATATAGATCTAGGATGTTTGGTTTTAATTAGGGTCGTGGCGATAAAATTTTTTTTTACCTATTTCACTTTTTGCATTATTTTGCTTGCGTGCCAAGATGCGCAGAAGAAAAAAACTAGGAGACCCAATATTCTTTTTCTGTTGGCTGATGATTTGGGATATAATGAAATAGGAGCCTATGGGCAAAAAATCATCAAGACACCAGAGCTATATAAGCTGGCAGAGAGCAGTATGAAGTTCACCAATTTTTATACTGGAAATGCTGCTTGTTCTCCCTCTAGAGCAGTTTTGTTAATAGGAAAAACCCCCACTAATGTGACCATAAGAGGGAATGCAGGCTATTTTGGAAATGACAAATGGGAGGGTGTAGCTCTGGATCAAGATGCTTTTACAATAGGAGAAATGCTCAAGGAGCAGGGATATCAAACTGCATTTATCGGTAAATGGCATTTAGACCACCGGGACGATGTAAATACTTGGGCTTCTGGACATGGATTTGATTATGCAACTCAAGAACAATGGCCTGCCCGATTCAATCCCATTCGCCCGTTTCCTCCAAATAGGCTTTGGGTGAATGGTGATCAAGAATATATTCCTTATGATTATAAAAAATACTCATATAAAGATGAGTTACGTACGGATTTAGCCTTCGATTTTCTTGAAAATAGGGAAAAAGAAAACCCTTTTTCTCTTTTCATGTCTTACCGTTCGCCGCATAGTTTTGAAGGCCCGATTAGAGACACTTTATTTTATGCAGATCAAGATTGGCCTGATATAGAAAAGGCACATGCCGCTAAAATCACTTTGTTAGACAGACAAATTGGGAGGCTCTTGAGGCAGTTAAAGAAGATCAGAGTATTGGATAATACACTGGTTGTATTCACGAGTGATAACAGACCTCATTTTTTGCCTGGGGGTCACGACCATGAGTTTTTTGATAGTAATGGCCCTTTGCGAGGAGGGAAGCGTGATTTATATAACGGAGGTATCCGCGTGCCTATGTTGGTGTCGTGGAAGGGGAACGTAAGCCCTACTACAACGACCGAACATATCTTAGGTTTTCAAGACGTAATGCCCACTTTTGCTGAAATTGTGGGGGCCCCCATTCCTAAACAAACGGATGGTCTGTCATTTCTACCTCTTTTAGTAGGAGCGCCACAAAAAAAGCATGAATTTTTAAATTGGGAATACCAGATGAGCGGATGGTTTCAGACTCTACCAAAGGGTGGATTTAGACAATCTATCCGCCGTGAAAATTGGAAAGCAGTCCGTTACGGAGTCAATACTGAAACAGAATTGTATAACCTAGACCATGATATTTCAGAGGCTCAAAACTTAGCCAAATCGTATCCTCAAATTGTGGAAGAGATGAATAAAATTTTTGCGTCTGAACGAACGGAAACAGCAGTATTTCCTTTCGGGGGGGGTCACATTAAATCATAAATCAATGCAAATACAAATCAAGTAAAAAAAAATGATTAAACCTCCTACTTATAAATATCAAATTATGACTGGGCAGTCAATTTTCTTGATGCTGTTTGTTTTCATTAGTGCCTGTAATTCCAATCTGAATGAAGTCGTTATTAACTCACCTAATAATATAAATACAGTGAGTATTTTGATTGATAAGGGTAAGTTGCTTTACAAGATAAATCATGAAAAAAAACTGATTATTCTTCCATCTAGATTGGGGTTTATTTTTAAAGATGGTTTATCCTTTTCAGATGGCTTCAAGATCAAAGACGTCCAATTCTCACAAGTGGACGAAACCTGGCAGCAACCTTGGGGTTCAGTAAAGACGATTAGAAATCATTATGAAGAAGCGATTATTTCCCTGTCATCGTTCAGTGATCCAAAGAATAAAATGGATTTGATGATAAGGGCTTATGATGATGGGATTGCGCTGAGATATTATGTTCAGGGTTTGGGAGAGAACAAAGAGGTGGTGGTTCAGGATGAATTGACGGAGTTCAATCTTGCTGAAGATGCTCAATCATGGTGGATTAAGGCCTATCAACCGAATAGATATGAGCAATTATATGAATCTACCAAAATATCAGCGATTGATACGGTGCATACCCCTTTGACCATGCGTTTTGAAGATGGGATACATGTGAGTATTCATGAAGCCGCTTTGACTGATTATTCTTCCATGCAAATTGCTGGAGGGGGGAAGTCAACTCATTTGAATTGTGATTTGGCACCTTGGTCCAATGGAGATAAGGTACGAACAACAATTCCTTTTATGACGCCGTGGCGAACCATTAAAATAGCCAATACAGCCGCTGATTTGATGACTTCACATCTCACATTGAATTGTAATCCTACCAATAAATTGGGCGAGGTCTCCTGGATCAAACCATCAAAATATATAGGCATTTGGTGGGGGATGATTGTGGGTAAGTGGACTTGGGGTGAGGGCCCAAGACATGGGGCTACCGTAGACAGAGCTAAAAAATATATCGATTTTGCGGCAAAAAATGGCTTCGATGAAGTATTGATTGAAGGAATATCCGCAGGCTTCACAGGATTATTTCCTGGAGATACGGTGACCACAAGCTTTACCGAAACAACTTCAGACTTTGACCTTGAGCTCGTCCAGCATTATGCCAAGTCAAGAGGAGTTTCACTTCAATCCTATCAAGAGTCTAGTGCCAGTACGCGAAATTATTTAATTCAAGTTGATACAGCTTTTGCACAATTGAAATCATTGGGGATACAAAAGGCCAAAATTGGACATGTCGGAGCCATGCTGGATAAGACAGAATACCATTACGGCCAGCATGGGGTTAATTATTATCGTAAGGTGTTGACCAAGGCTGCGGAACATCAAGTAGCGGTCAATTTCCATGAACCCATTAAAGATACCGGAGAAAGACGGACCTATCCCAATATGCTGACCCGAGAGGGAGCCAGAGGAATGGAGTACAATGCCTGGGGCAATGGCGGAAATCCTGTGGACCATTCTACGATACTTTCATTTACTCGGTTATTGGAATCTCCCATGGACTTCACACCAGGTATTTTTGATTTGATGTATGAGAATTTTGATTTTGATAAGGGCGTTGAGTTTCCGGTGAAAATCACTTTACTTGATCAAGGGAATGCCTACTCGAATATCAGGTATAAGGGATCAGAATCCTATTGGCAAAGTAAGCCTATGATGCGAGAATTAATTATTGAAGGAAAAGATACAACCTATCAATGGACACTTACAGAAATGATGAAACCTGGCGAATGGGAATGGGGAATCAGTGTACATGATATTGCTACTGATAATAATAATACTTGGTTACTCAATATCTTAGGAAAGCCAAATCAAAAAATTCAGGTATCAAAGGAAGGTCAGGTCAAGGGAGATGTACTTATGACGCTTGCTGATCAAGGAATTGCCCCAAAAAATAGAATGAAAGCATCAAAAGAGGATTTGGAGGTAGTTTTTCCAAATGAGTTTGGAAAAACACAAAGAGTGAATACCACCTTAGCAAAACAGTTGGCCTATTATGTGGTAATCTATAGTCCCATTCAAATGGCTGCTGATTTCATTGAAAATTATGAGGATGTACCCGCATTTCAATTTATTAAAGATGTGCCCGTCGATTGGGATACTACCGTAGTTATTAATGGGGAAATAGGTGAGTATGTGACCATTGCCCGAAGGGATAGAAACAGCCAAGATTGGTATTTAGGATCTATTACCAATGAAGAAGCCAGGACATTCGATATAGATCTTTCATTTTTAGATGCCAAAGGAGGATATACAGCTGAAATTTATGCTGACGGGCCGAAAACCGATTGGGAATTAAATCCATACGAGATGAGTATTGGGAATGAGTCCGTGGGAACTTCCTATGAAATTAAATTGGCGCGCGGCGGAGGTCATGCGGTAAGATTTAAACATGAAGATTCAGAGTAGGAGCATGATTTATTTAAAGCATCTTTATTATCCTTTTTTGATGGAAGCTATCAAAATGGCTCATGGGTGCACTTATCTTTATCTCTGAAATATCAATCAATCAAAAAAAATAGCATGAAAAATTCGCTTATCTTCCTATTTGTAAGTTCTTTAGTCTTTTCCTGTGGCACTGATTCAAAATGGAGGGATTTAAACAATAATGGTACTAAAGATCTTTACGAGAATACTGATTTTTCCTTTGAGGATAGAGCCGCTGATTTAGTGAGTAAAATGACGCTTGATGAAAAGATTTCTCAAATGCAAAGAGAAGCTCCCGCAATAGAAAGACTGGGGATCGCAAAATATTCTTGGGGTAATGAGGGGCTTCATGGGGTAGCGTCGCGGATGAGTGGAGAGGACTTTTTTACAACTGTATTTCCCCAAAGCATAGGAATTGCAAGCACTTGGAATCCAGGACTGGTGAGTCAAGAAGCCAAGGTAATTTCTGATGAAGCAAGAGCTCTTGCTAATCAACTTGACAACACTAAATTTTTAAGCTTTTGGTCTCCGATGATTAATATGGCCAGAGATCCAAGATGGGGTCGAACACAAGAAAGCTATGGCGAAGACCCACTCTTAGTAAGTGAAATAAGCAAAGCTTTTATTCAAGGCTTACAAGGTAAGGATCCAAAGTATATCAAGACCGCTGCTTCTATCAAGCATTTCATTGCTAATAATGTTGATTATCAGCGGCATTATGGAAGCTCAAATATTAGTGAAAAACTTCTTAGAGACTATTATTTTCCTGCTTTTAAGACCAATGTTTTGGAATCGAACGTCCAGATTGTCATGTCGGCCTACAATGCTCTAAACAATGTGCCCTGCAGTAGTAATCAGTGGTTGCTTCAGGAGATTTTACGTGATGATTGGGGATTTGAGGGTCATGTTGTATCGGATTGTGGCGCAATTTATAATATCCATGCCAACCATTTTTATGTGGATTCTCCCGAGAAAGGTGCTGCAAGCGCAGTTCTTGCAGGAACAGATCTCAATTGCGGTGGGATGTATACCACACATTTAGCTAAGGCAGTTGAGTTAGGCTTACTCACTGAAAAAGATTTAGATAAAGCAGTTAAAAGGATAATGACCACTGCCATGAGACTGGGGATGTTCGATCCCAAAGAGCAGGTTCCTTTTGCCCAAATCACCCCTGATGTTATTGAACAAACCTCACATCAAGAATTAGCGAAAGAAGCGGCTCTTCAATCGCTAATACTGTTAAAAAACGAAAATAATTTTCTTCCCTTGTCCAAAAATTTAACATCTATTGCCGTAATTGGTCCCAATGCCAATGAATGTATCTATGGAAATTATAGTGGGATACCTTCCAAAGGGATCACTCCTTTGGAAGGTATCCAAGACATTGTTTCTGAAGAGACGCATGTAAATTATGCTCAAGGATCAGCAGCACATGATTTTAACCTACCAGCAATTGAAAACAGTGCTTTTTTCTTGTCTCAGGCGCTACAAAAAAATGGATTAGTAGCAGAGTTTTTTGATAATATGAAATTGGAAGGAGTACCTGTGCTGACACGAATTGACAGTAATCTGGTACATCAATGGTGGGATGAGAGCCAATTCCCATCAGAATTTGTTCCTGTAGATAAGTTTTCTGTGAGGTGGAAGGGGGTTATTGTTCCTCCAAAATCTACTGAATACATGTTCAGTGCTCGAAATACCGTAATGAGCAGTGACGATGACAAGGGAATTCGAATTTATCTGAACAATGAAATTATTTTGGATCAGTGGACCTCTCATGTGGGTTGGGAGACGGGAATAACCAAAAAACTAGAGGCTGGGAAAGCGTATGATTTTAGAGTTGAATATATAGACGATATTGATTGGGCAGCAGTAACCATAGGTTGGAAGCCACTTAAAGACAATTTATTGCAAGAGGCAATAGAAGTAGCCAAAAAATCTGATGCCGTAATTATAGTGCTAGGTTCAAGAAATGATACTGAGGGGGAACACCTTGACAGGCAGTCGCTTGATTTGCTTCCAGAACAGGAGAAGTTACTCCAGAAAGTTTATGAGGTCAACCCCAACATCGTATTGACTTTAGTCAATGGAAGCCCCATATCGGTAAATTGGGCAGATGAGAACATACCTGCTATTGTAGAGGCTTGGTATCCTGGTCAGGCAGAGGGAGTGGCCATAGCCGAGGTGTTATTTGGAGATTACAATCCAGGCGGAAAATTACCAATAACCATTCCCAAAGCAGCTAGTGATTTGCCTGCATTTGAGGATTATGATATCACCAAAGGTAAAACTTATATGTACCAGCGTATCGAACCCCTCTATCCCTTTGGATTTGGGCTTAGTTATACAGATTTTGAAGTTTCAAATGAATCAATCTTAAAGCAACAACTATCCAAAGATGAAGTGATCGAGATATCTTTTGACCTCAAAAACATGGGTTCTATGCAAGGCAGCGAAGTGGTGCAACTCTACATCCGTAAAAATGATGAAGTACGAGGTAATCCTATAAAAATATTAAAATCATTTGAGCGCGTTTTTTTAGACGAAGGAGAAAAGCAAAGAATAACCTTAAGTTTCCCTATCAAGGAACTCGCCCGTTATGATCCTGAGTTTGGTAAATTTACTGTAGTTAACGGGAGCTATGATTTTATGGTCGGTAACTCCAGTACTAATTTTTTTTTCAAAAAAACCCTAGAAATTATTCAATAGGAATATGGGTTAAAAGCGATATTTAAAAAAAGGGTGAAAATATGAAAAATAAAAAGAAGAGACTTCATTCATTTTTTATTTTACTTTTTTTCTGTATCAATTTTGGGTATACACAAACAAGTTATTTCGAAACATCCACACCTGAAGCCCAAGGAATGTCTTCATTAAATATATTGAAGTTTATTGATCGGCTGGAGGCAGAGATTGATGCAGTTCATAGTTTTATGATTATCAGGCATGGTAAATTAGTTTCACAAGGCTGGTGGGATCCTTATCAATCAGATGTTCCCCACATGATGAATTCAGTAAGTAAAAGTTTTATTTCAACTGCAATAGGATTCGCTATTCAAGAAAATATTATTTCACTTGATGATTTAGCTATTTCCTTTTTTCCGAATAAAGTCAATGATAACCATTCCTGGCATTGGAATGAAATGCGAGTTAAGGATTTATTAGCTATGAATACTGGCCATTTGAAACAACCGGTACCAGTAGCAATGTATTCAGGAAAAGTCGATTGGAATCCAGACATTCAAAATGAATTGGGTAATATTGATTGGAATACTGATTGGGTTAAATACTTTTTTGATTCAAAAGTGGATTTTATGCCAGGAACACACTGGATGTACAATACAATGGCATCTAATGTTTTGGCAGCAATCATTAAAAAAGCAACTGGGCAAGATGTAGTTGACTATTTAGATAGTAGATTTTTTAAACCGCTAGGAATTGATAAACCTGCATGGGATAGATTTTCTGGAGGAAATACCGGATGGGGAATTTGTGCTAAAACAGAAGATATTGCAAAACTAGGGCAGTTTTATTTACAAAAAGGGAAATGGAATGGTATCCAGCTTTTAAATGCAGATTGGATTGATTTAGCAACTTCTAAACAAAGTTCAAATGGGAGCAATCCTGACAATGATTTTACACAAGGATATGGGTATCAATTTTGGCTTTCGAGACATAATAGTTATCGAGCAGATGGTCTTTTCTCGCAGTTTAGTTTGATACTTCCAGATCAAGATTTAGTTATTGCAATTACCTCAGGGTCAAATGATATGGTTGGAGTCATGAACATTGCTTGGGAGACTTTACTGCTGGAATTAAGTGAGTCGTCTCTACCTGCCGGCAAAAAAAATTATAGTCTATTAAAGAAGAAAACAAAAGGCCTTGCTCTACGACCGGTCGTTGGAGAATTATCAAATGTTCTAGAGAACATCAGGGGGCATCTGTTTGAATTTGAAATTGATGAATTAAATAGATACTCAATGAAGTTAGACTTAAATAGTAAAAATCATGAAATAGAACTTTTCAAGGGTGAAAACAATCAGATTATAAAAGTGGGTTTTAACATGTACGAGAAAAGCGATATGATATTTAGGTTACCGCACACAGAGAGAAAGGCATATTTGCAAGGTGAAGAATATAAAATTGCTGCTAGTGGGGCCTGGTCCCAACCTAATGAATATAAACTAAGAATTTATTTTTACTCATCCACTGCGAGTATGGACTACACCTTTATTTTTGAAGAAGATAAATTAATTTGGAAGACTGATTTTAGACATCTATTAGATTTAAGCAATGGTGATTCTAAAACTATCGAGATAGAATTTTGATAAAAAACATGAATTCTAAAATTTATTTAATTCGTGTTATAATTTTTTTCATTTTGATATCAACTGCTGCAAACATATATGCTTTTGATATTGATCAGAAACCAAAATGGGGAAACATTAATTATGTGGGAGATGATGATTTGGGTCATCTATTAGATATTTATCTTCCTTCTCAAGGAGCGGGCCCTTTTCCAATAGTAATATCGATAGCAGGGAGTGCATGGACAGATAACAACAATAAGTTTTGGGCTTATAAATATGGTGAACAGGGTGAGGATCTGTTAAAAAATGGATTTGCTGTAGTTTCAATGAATCACAGGTCTTCCTATTGTAGTAATTTTCCTGCTCAAATTCATGATGTCAAAGCAGCAGTTAGGTTTATTAGAGGCAATTCGGAACGATTCAATCTCAATAAAAAATTTATTGGGATCATGGGATATTCCTCTGGAGGCCATCTGGCTGCCTTGATGGGTACCAGCGGGGGTCTTGATCAGGTGGCTGAAGGAGATAAAGAAATATCAATTGAAGGTCAATTGGGCAATTTCTTAGGTGAAAGTAGCCATGTAGATGCAGTAGTAGATTGGTATGGTCCTACAAATTTTATGGTTAGCTGTACTAAGGATTGGAATGGCGATGCAACCAATCGAATGAGATTTTTAGGGGGAAGTCTTGAAAAAAATAAGGACTTAGGAGCATTGGCAAATCCAATCAAATATGTGGATGAAAAGGATCCTCCATTTCTTATCATGCATGGTACCCTTGATAAGGTAGTTCCTATTTGTCAAAGTGAATTACTTTATGAAAAGCTCATGTCAAATGGGGGCGAAGTAAAATTTATTCCTGTTCAAGGTGGGAATCATGATTATCCAAGTTGGCAATATGATGTTAAATCAGAGACCGTAAATTTTTTCAAAAGCAGATATTTCATCAAAACAGAAAAAATTGATTGACTTTAATGTGTTTAGACTTAAGTATTTCATTTTTATGCTATCGACTGATTTGACGCCGCTGGCGCAGGCAGAAATAATGACCGCGTTTTTCACGAATGGAGCAAAAAATATTAAATGAATTTTTATGAAAAAATAAATTTGTCCTTTATCATTTTATTTGCCTTTGTCATCAGCCTCTATATTTTTTTGAAGCCTAAAAAACAATCGCAGCCAAATATCGTACTTATTTTCACAGACGATCAAGGATATGGAGACTTAAGCAGTTATGGATCTGAGACTATTTATACACCCCATTTGGATGCATTAACTAAAAGGGGCATGCTATTCACAGACTTCCATGTTGCCTCTTCAGTATGCACTCCTTCAAGGGCAGCCTTGCTCACGGGCTGTTACCCTGATCGTGTGGGTTTGCCCAACGTACTTTTCCCGAATGGAGCGTGGGGGAGTAATCCTAATGTTGGCTTAAATCCTGACGAAGAAACGATAGCGGAACTCTTAAAAAAAAAGGGATATGCCACAGCGATGGCAGGCAAATGGCATTTAGGACATAAGCAAAAATTCTTACCCCTTCAACATGGTTTTGATAGCTATCTTGGTGTGCCTTATTCTAATGATATGAGTAAAGGAGAACTGCCCTTAGTCAAGGATAATAAAGTGATAGAAGTAGATATTGATCAATCGTTGTTGACCCAACGATATACGGAGTTTGGTATTGATTTCATTAAAACTCAGGCTGGCAAAGCGCCCTTTTTTCTTTACCTAGCTCATACCATGCCTCACATTCCAATTGCCGCATCAACCAATTTTGAAGGGACTTCAAAAGGAGGCCTTTATGGCGATGTGATTGAGGAGATAGACGGATCGGTAGGGGCGATTATCCAAGAGCTAAAAGCTCAAGGGCTACTGGAAAACACTTTAGTTATTTTCACTTCTGATAACGGGCCTTGGCTTTCTTATGGCAATCATGGGGGAAGTGCTGGAGTATTGCGTGGGGGAAAATTTGATGCTTGGGAAGGTGGCTTTAGAGTTCCGGCCATTATGTCGTGGCCAGGAGTAATACCGCCCGAAAGCGTAAATAATGATTTAATCCACACAATGGATATTTTACCTACATTGATTGCGATAACAGGTGCTCAGCTTCCTGAAAATAAAATTGATGGGCAAAATATCTTATCTAGTCTCCAAGGGGAAAAAGTGAACAAATTACAACAACGTATTTTTTATTATTTTGGAGAGAGTAAGATCAAAGCTGTTCGTAAAGGAGCGTGGAAGTATGTAGCTGGGCACAAGGGAGGTATCGTTATCGAACCAGGAATAGATGGTATTAATGGGAAAACAAAAGAGGTATATCACGAGGAGGCACTCTATAATTTAACCACTGACATTTCAGAACAGGATAATCTTATAGTTCAATTCCCTGAGCGGGCAGCTAGGTTAAAAAAGGCGGGTGAGACATTTGAATTAAAAATAAAAGCCGAGTCCCGTCCCATCGGCATTGATGAAGAGTAAATATGGCATATAGTTCAAACAGTAATTTCAATTGCTTTTTTTTTTATCTCATAGGGCTTCTATGTTTGATGAATCTGGGATGCAGTCATCAAAAGGGGGAGTTAAGAGTGGCAGATATATTTACCGATTACATGGTATTGCAGCAAGAGGCGGATGCACCTATTTGGGGCTGGGCTAGGCCCAATACTGAGGTGACCATTGCTACATCATGGAGTCATCAATTCCATACCTACAGTAATGATTCAGGAAAATGGGAAACTACGATTAGAACACCAAAAACAGATGCCCAACCTCAATGGTTAAAAATCTCGTCTGTAGATTCAACAATTTTTGTCAGCCATGTATTATTAGGCGAGGTATGGGTAGGATCAGGACAATCCAATATGGAAATGCCAATGAACGGATGGACAGACCGAGGGGATTCCTTGAATGATTCGCAAAATGAAATTAAGAATGCAAATTATTCCAAAATTAGATTATTCCGCGTAGGCAAAGTACAGACCTATGAGTCACTTGAACAATTAGACGGCAGTTGGACCATTTGTGCGCCTGAGACCGTATCAAATTTTTCGGCTGTTTTGTATTTTTTTGGCCGAGAGCTGCATGAAAATATAGAAACGCCTATTGGATTGATCGATGCGAGTTGGGATGGTTCTTCAGCCCAAGCTTGGGTTACACCTGATTATTTGGAGAAAATACAGGGTTTTGAAAAAGCAAAAGAGAAATTAACACTGACTGCTCGCGAATTTGAGCCTTTTAATGATTGGGTAGGTGAGATGAAACAAATTCCAAGAGATGAGTTGATTGGAGCAGTAGCCTTCCGTTTTGAAAGTGATAAAACTAAACCCTATGCAAACTTAAACTATGACGATTCAGCATGGGACACGGTCTCTCATACCAATCTCTCAAAAGTATTTGGTGAGGATTTTGAGGGCGAGGATTTTGAGGGCTATGATATTAATGGTGTGGTCTGGTTCCGTCAAGAATTCCAATATTCAAAAGATACCCGTTCAGATAGTTTAGCCCTATTTTTAGGGCCCATAAAACACTTAAACAGCACTTTTTTGAATGGGAAATTGATTGGAAGAAAAGAGCATTGGGGATCTAATCAAGGTGATGTAGTCTATAAAATATCCTCAAAAGAGCTTAAAAAAGGCAAAAACATATTGGCTATTCGAGTCATCGATGTTTGGGGAACGGCAGGATTTAAAAAAGGAGTGACTCCCAAGATATTGGATGATCAAAAAGAGGAGCTTATCGTATTGCAGGATTATTGGAAATTCAAGCGCTCCGCCGTACTTTTTAATAATGCCTTTCATATCATTGGCGATGACGAACAAGTCAGAGAATTATCTCTTAGAATGACGGTTTTTACGCCAGGATCTATGTACAATGGAATGATTGCTCCATTGATTCCTTTTGCTATTAAAGGAGCTTTATGGTACCAAGGAGAGACCAATGTTTCTAGACCTTTGTTATATCAAACCATATTCCCAGCCGTTTTTAATAGTTGGCGGTCTCATTGGGGGCAAGGAGATTTTCCTTTTTACTATGCTCAGCTGTCATCATATGGGGGTTTTAGTCATGAGGTTACCCAATTAAGGGAGGCGCAACTTTTTACATTAAAAGAAAAAAATGTGGGCATGGCGGTAACTATTGATATTGGGGATTATGATAAAATACATACCCACAACAAGCAAGACATAGGCAAACGTCTGGCATTATGGGCACGTGCCAAAGACTATGGAGACACGTCCTTGATTTATTCTGGTCCATTATACAAAGAGGTGACTTTTGAAGGGGCTCATGCCATCATTTCCTTTGATCATGTGGGGGGTGGGTTAGATACTACAAAGAAGCTGCTACATTTTGAAATAGCAGGATCAGACAAGGTATTTTATCCAGCAGAGGCCCACATCGTAAACAACGAAGTGATTGCTCGGGCCGATCAAGTCAAAATGCCCATTTTCGTGCGGTATGCTTGGCTTCCGTATGTAGAGGCAAATTTGTTTAATTTAGAAGGGCTGCCTGCCGCACCCTTTAGAAACTACACTAACCATGAAGAATAAGAAGACACGAACACCAT
>CAJXAT010000007.1 GCA_913050055.1 uncultured Flammeovirgaceae bacterium
AGCTGAAGCCTACTATGTGGGGATTATGAAAGCCTTCTACGGGAATATACAAATCGTGACTGGCCAGGAAATAGTTGACGATCTGCTAAGCTCGGGAGGTATGTATGGCATGCTGGGCACAGTTTGGCTCATCGTTTCTGCCATGATATTTGGGGGTGTTATGGAGGGTACAGGTATGCTTAGACGCATAGCGGAGGCCATTATTAGCGTAGTTAACTCAACGGGTTCTTTGGTAGCATCCACGGTAGGAACCTGTGTATTCTTCAACATTACCGCCTCAGATCAATATTTAGCTATTGTAATTCCTGGACGAATGTATGCGGACACCTATAAAAAAAAAGGATTAGCTCCAGAAAATTTAAGCCGTACCTTGGAAGATTCAGGCACCGTTACTAGTGTATTGGTTCCTTGGAACACCTGTGGTGCTTATCATGCCAACGTCTTGAATGTAGCCACATTGACCTATCTACCCTTTTGCTTTTTCAATATCATAAGTCCCTTCATGAGCATCTTTTTTTCCTACGCAAATATTAAACTCAAAAAGTTAATTTACTCAGATCGAAGACTATGACCTTTCCGCTATCAATAACTAAGGAAGCAATCGCAGAACTACCACTAATTAAGTTCGATGGTCCAATTCACGTAATAAATGACCATAAAGAGATGTTTCGAGCGATCAAGAAATTAAAGAAGCAGGAAATAATTGGCTTTGATACAGAAAAAAAACCTACTTTTAAAAAAGGGCAATATCATCCAACGGCGTTGATTCAATTAAGTACAGCTACAGAAGTCTTTCTGTTCAGAATAAATAAAATAGGCCTTCATGAAGATCTCATATTACTTTTTGAATCTGATAAAATTGCAAAAATTGGAGTAGGTATGCGCGATGATTTTGTCGAACTTAAACAAATTCAACCTTTTACTCAACATAACTGTATCGACTTAAATGATCTTATGCCCACCTTAGGAGTTGAAAAAATTGGTGTTAGAAACCTGGTCAGTATCCTTCTTGAGAAACGCGTTTCAAAAAATCAGCAAGTTTCAAACTGGGAAAGCACAGTACTTACCCTAGGTCAACAGCAATATGCCGCCACAGACGCATGGGTCTGCTATGAAATGTATGTATACTTAATAAAAAAAGGATATATCTAAGGAAAATGCAAATCTATAATATTGAAAAAATAAAAGCACTCTCCCCCATGAATGGATTCAGGGGCCGTATGGTACATACCCGTGACTTAACCATCGTATATTGGGAAATAGACAAAGATTCCGTATTGCCAATACATAAACATCAAAATACTCAAACCACGCATGTAGTTTATGGTCAACTAGAATTGTGTATTAGTGGCGTAACAAGAGTATTCAATGCTGGAGAACTCGTGGTCATTGATGCCAATGAGCTACACTCCGGGAAAGCACTCACCCCATGTTCCGTTATAGATACCTTTACCCCCGCAAGAGAAGACTATATGCAACTCCGCGATTCTCTTATTTAATTTCAATGTTTAATTGAAATGCATTACCTCGCAAGCGATCCTCAAACGCCACAGCTTCTTCCTTTTTCACATCTACCAGCATCCAACATTTTTGCAAATACTTCTTTTCTATAATAGCGGTATCATAATCTCTGAATAAACTTAATAGTAATTTAGTTTCATTGTAATCGTAAAAAATTTTAAACAGTTCTTTTTCATTATAAGCTACCAATGCCGCTTGGGTAAGTGCTGCCGCTGCCGCTTGTCGATAAGTATTTGATAATCCTCCTATGCCCAGTTTAGTCCCTCCATAATACCGTATTACAACGACTAGGGCATTGGATACATTGAAAGACTTTATCTGACCTAAAATGGGATCTCCTGCGCTGTGTTTGGGTTCACCACCATCATGCATGCCGAACATGGGTGACTCTAAACCATATGAATAAGCGTAACAACAATGATTGACATCAAAATGAAGGGTCTTTATTTCATCTGTAAGTTCTTTGGTATGACCCGCGTGAGTGAGCAGATAGGCAAAACTCAAAAATTTACTCCCCCTTCTCTTTATATAATCCTTTACCTTAATTCGAAATCAATAGATATTTCATGGATTTAAGCCCAAATGAGCTGCCTTTTCAATATCCTCAGTTTCGGCATACTTCAAACATAAATTATAATAGGATTTGGCTGTATTTACATGACCAAATTGTTGACTGAGTCGTCCAAGCCCTAAATAACCTACACTTTTAAAGTATTCCCCGTGATTGAATATTTCATTACCAAATCCTACTCCCATTCCATAATGAATATAGGCCTCTTTTGTCTCTTTCTCAACAAATTCAAGATAAGTAGCTCTGAAGATGTAACCTATCATTTTATAATACATTCGATCTGTATTGATCAGGGTATCAACTATCCAAGGCATGATTTGATCGTATTTCCGCGTGGCGTAAGCAGCTTCCAAAAATTTGGATAGAAGATAGTAATTGTTTGGATATTTTTTAATCAGACCTTGAAGCAAGATAAATGCTTTTTCTGGGGTTTGCTCATAACGCAAATAGATATAGGACAGATAAACAGAGGCCTCGATCTGAGAAATTATGGCTTTCTGGGTGGACATGACCATCTGTTCTAGTCCCAACTCTTTATTCCCTTTTTTAAAAAAAATAGCTACCGGAGCAAAAATGGGATGCCTCTCAGGATACATTATTCTAAAATAATTATAGAGCCCCGTTGTAAATAAAAACTCTGGATTATCCTGAACCAACTCAAATCCTTTTTTAATCAAACCATACATTTTATTGGCTTCATTGATGGCCTCGAAATACTTATTATTTTCAGCATAATATTCTGCTAGCAATCCCCGGGTAGCCATTTCAAAAAAAACGGCCTCTTCATCATAGGGGTCTAAAGGATTAAGATTTTCGGCTGCTGCAATCGCTTCTCTGAGTTTGGCTTCGAATCTTACAAATGTTGGTCCTTCTATGATGGGTATATTTTCCCATTGAATTAAAAAAGCCTCCATTGAAGGGACCACAGGATGATTAGGTATTAATTTATGTAGCTTCCTTATATAATACGAAGCTGAATCCACATCAAGTTGATAGATCTTTTCAGTTCCTTGACTGACTAACTTCATGGCTTCAGGATGATCAAACAAGCCATATTGACTGTTGGCTTGAAAGGTTACATGAAAAAATAAGGCAATAAAAAAAACTTTAATAAGATGCATAGAGGAAAGGTTGACGAGCAAATAAACACCGCATTATTCGAAATAAAAAGATCAGACCTAAAATCTTAAGGAATGGATCTTGCTCCATAAAAACCTTCATTGAGAAATTGTAAAAATGCGGTAGACCAAGTAAACTATTATTCAAAAGCCGAAATCATATCGATTGACTATCGATTGGGATAAGTGGTAATTTCTTCCTTTATTACCAAAATAAATGTATTAAAAAAAATGATTAACTGAGATCCTATTTAAAATCAAAAATTTAATTGTTGCTTACATAATAGGATGTTTCCAGAAACTAATATTATTTATCCCTCACTAAAATAGTAATTTAGCTTAAATAGAATGTCACTGTCAAAAAGGCTCTAGTAAAATTCATAAAAAAAATATGAACCCGTTTATTTTTCTTCAAAATACGTTTAATCCAAAATCATTAGCCATTCCCTTGCTTTCATTTTTATTCTTGGTACAATTCGCAGCCTGCAATAACGAAAATGAATCTCATGACCCAAATGAGCCCACAGAGCAACTATCTGAGGAAGCGGAAGCACAAAAGCCAGGAATTGGAACGGCTCGTGATATCAGCTCCTTTGATTTGGTTGCCGAAATGGGGGTAGGTTGGAATTTAGGAAATAGCTTTGATGTAGAATCAAAAGACAAGACCTATTGGGGCAATCCCATTACCTCTAAGGCGATGATTGATGAGGTAAAAGCTATGGGATTTTCAACATTGAGAATACCCATCACGTGGGGTCCAAATCAAGTTGAACTGGCCCCTTACAAAATTGATCCTTATTATCTCACAGAAATAAAAAGAGTAGTAAATTTTGGTTTTCAAAATAAAATGCATGTCATAATTGACGTGCATCATGACAATAGCTGGATAAAACCAATGGCTTCAAAAGCACAAGAGAGTGCAGATAGATTGAGTAGTCTTTGGACCCAAGTAGCCAACTTCTTTCAAGATTATAACGATTCATTAATTTTTGAAACCCTGAATGAGCCCCGAATTGAAGGTATTACTGAGGAATGGTCTGGGGGAAACTCTGAGGGCCGTGACTATATAAACGATTTTCACAAAGCAGCCGTAGATGCCATTAGAGCCACGGGCGGAAATAACGAAAAGAGGCACATCATGATCACAACCTGGGCTGCAAGTACCGTTCCCATTGCGATGGAAGAATTGACCATCCCCAATGATGATGAGAAAATAATCATTTCTTTACATAGCTATTTTCCTTGGCAATTTGCCGGAGAAGCTGCCGTCACTTGGGGATCCGCAAGGGATAAATCTGAACTGACCGCTGAATTAGACAAGATCAAACAAAAATGGATCATCGAGCGGAATCGACCCGTGATATTGGGAGAATGGGGCACCATAGAAGCCAACAGCTTGCAAAGTAGGATTAATTATGCCGACTTCTATGCAAAAGAAGCTGCCGCACGAGGACTGCTGACCATTGTATGGGATGATGGGGGTAATTTTAGATTGCTCAACCGCAATGATCTCAGCTGGGACTTTACTAATATTGCCACTACTATCGTTGCTGCTTCCCTATGAGAGTCAATTAGATCCCTTAAGAAGTCTTTGTGAATTATTTGAACAGGTCAATCAAAATTTGACAACCTCGCGTTAATATAAAGGAGACAGCTGTGCACTGGCAAGGAAACGGTCGTAGTATCAGAAAAAATAACCGAAAATTTAATATCTACTTTGTACATCCAAATCAATATAGGTGATCATATCTTTTATTTTAACCATTAGCGCCTATTGTCATCCTCTTGCATCATACTTAAATAACTTTCAAATCTACTCAAGGCAATATGACCTGATTGTACAGCTTCCTGTACTGCACAGGAGGGCTCATCTACATGCTGGCAATTATTAAATTTACATTGGCCCATTAGGTTCCTCATTTCAGGGAAATAATGAGATAATTCTTCGGCCGTAATTTCGGCCAGTCCCAATTCTTTTATACCCGGAGTATCAATGACATGTGTATCAGCATCGAGTGAAAACATTTCAGCAAAAGTAGTCGTATGCACCCCTTTATCGGCAAAATCTGAAATTTCACCAATTTGTTGATGGGCATTAGGTTGTAATAGATTGATCAAAGTAGATTTTCCAGAACCTGAATGACCTGATACCAGTGTGGTTTTAGCTTGAAGCCAATCTCCTACTCGATGCGGCACCCCCTCGATAAAAGAAGTCATCATCGTTTGATAACCGATGGATTCATATAATTCCATAATGCCTCGCAATGCCGCTTGCTCTTCTTTTGAATACAAATCAGACTTATTAATCAAGAGATAACCAGGTATTCGAAAAGCCTCCAAAGTCACCAGAAAACGATCAATGAAACCTAAACTGGTCCTCGGTCGTTTGTGAGACGCAATCAAAACAGCCTGGTCTACATTGGCTGCGATCATGTGTGTGAAATGTTTCTTTTTGGGTGACTTTCTGACGATGTAGTTTTTTCTAGGTGTAATGACCTCAATGATGAAATTTTCAGCTTCAGGAAGCAGTTCAACTTTATCCCCTACCGCAATGGGATTAGAAATCTTTTTATTTTCAAGTTTGAATCTACCTGGTAGTCGGGCCTTCACTTCTTTGCCATCCTGCAAGCGCACTAAATACCAAGAACCTGTTGATTTGATAATGACTCCGTCCACTTAAAATCTTTTCGTTATATAGTCAATAATACGCGCTGTTGCTCCCTGGCGGGAATGAGTATAGGTAAATGCCGCATCGGCGGCTTTTTGATGATTTAATGGATCCGAATTAAGTAACTCGAAATGAGACATAAACTCCGGTAAATCATCAAAATCAAAAGCTGCCCCTTCAAAAATCAATTCTTGGCATTCATTAAATTTAAGGTTTCTAGGACTGCGACCAAAGAAAATGGGAATCCCAAACACAGCAGCCTCGATCGTATTGTGTAAACCTGCGCCAAAGGCCCCTCCCACGTAGGCATAATTGGCATACTTATAGGTCGCTGACAAGAGCCCTATTGTGTCTAAAATCAATATGCTCGACTCCCTCAAATCGGCCCTATCAGCAATCTGGGAATAGCGGATCGCTTTTGGAAAGCGTTTTTGAAAATAATTGATGCTGTCAGCACTGATACTGTGAGGTGCCAAGATAAATTGGGTGTTCTTAGCTGCTTCTTTCAGAATGAAAGGTGACAAAACATCCATATCGGCCGGCCACACACTGCCCAATACCCATACCTGCTCTTGCTGAGCAAAGCGTTCAATCAAAGGTAATGACTTGGCTTGGTCGGCGATGGTTATCACCCGATCAAAACGCGTATCTCCTACCACATTAACCTGACTTACCCCTAGTTGAAGTAGTAAATCTGCAGATTTCTGATCTTGAACAAAAAATTGGGTCACCGATCTAAAATACTTTTCATACAACTTACGAGCGATACCAAAATAGATATGGTTGGTTCTAAAAATGACTGAAAAGAAAACGACAGGTATTTGAAGATCAAAGCAGGCTTGGAGGTGATTGAGCCAAAATTCATACTTTACGAAAATCGCCTGATCAGGGTTTATTTGTTGAATAAATTCAGAAGCCAATGGGTATTGGTCTATGGGTATATAGCCAACCCAATCAGCCTTCTCATAATTTTTTTGAACTTCATACCCAGAGGGCGAAAAAAAAGTCAAGATAATTTCAATAGGAAGCTGCTCTTTTTTAAGAGCCTCTATGACGGGTCGGCATTGCTCAAATTCTCCAAGTGATGCCACATGGAACCAGTACCTCATAGTTTGAGGGTCCTTTTCTGGAATTTCCAGCCAAAAGAAATGCTGACGACCCGAAAAAAAAGCGGCAGCCTTCTCATTGAAAGGGGCTACGCACCTCAACAAGAAAAAATAAATATGTATCGTTAAATCGTATAATAATTTCACTTTAGCAGCGAAGCTAGAACAAAAATGACGTTGGAGAAAATCTTGGTTTCAAGATTTTGAATTGATAGAAGTAAAAAAGGCAAAATACACATGCCCATTTTTAAAATTCAAGTCTGAAGTAATTTGACTATTTGTGAGGCTTTTTTGACTTCTGCATGGGCTAGCGCAGTCATCCCTTTGGCATCTTGAATGGTTTTATCTGCCTGATTTTCTAGCAATAACTCAACCATATCCTTTCTGTTGAACATGGCTGCAAAGATGAGGGCTGAAGCGCCCATGGCATTGGTCAAATTTACATCCGCTCCCTCGTTGATCAATACTTCAGCCAATTCCACAACGCCCTTAAAACAAACGCCCATCAAGGCGGTATTGCCCGAAGCATCTTTGAAGTTGACCTTTGCACCTGCTTGAATCAAGGTCCCTGTCAGATCTATATGGTCGTAATAGGAAGCCAATATCAAAGGACTAGAACCCCGATCATCCTTAGCATTTATGAGATGTGGTTGGTCAGTAAGCTGTTGTTCCACATTGGCCAAATTTCCTGATCTTATGGCATTAAAAAATAATTGTTCATCTCCCGTCATAGATAACAAAAAAACAAAAAGAAAATCAACTCAAGAAGTAATATCCATTTTATTTACCTGTCGAGTCACCAAAATTAAATTGATTAAAAAGGTTGATTCATTTAAATTTAAGAAATTATGGTTAAAGTGCTTTTTGTTTACCTAGGTAATATTTGTCGATCTCCAATGGCCCAGGCTATTTTTGAACATCAGATAAAAGAGGCCCAACTCGAGGATCATTTCAAGGCTCAATCAGCAGGAACGGCAAGTTACCATATAGGGACTCCACCCGATCCCAGAACCCTATCTACTTTAAAAAGTCACGGCATTTTATTTGAACACCAAGCCCTTCAAGTAAATACTTCAGATATCAATACCTGTGATTACCTGATTGCTATGGATCACCAAAACTTTCTACACTTACAAAATATGAACCCCGTGGGTTCTGTGCTCATCAAGATGAGAGATTTTGACCCCTTAGAAAAAAACGGTGATGTGCCCGATCCTTATTATGGACAAAATGATGGATTCGAAGGGGTATTTGAAATTTTAAATCGCTCCATAAAAGCCCTGATTCTTGCGCTTAAAGAAAAACACTTGTCTTAGGACGTTTACCCATGGACCTGCCTTCGCTGGCACTCAGCAGTCCTTAGAGAAAACGACTATTAGCTCAGTTCCTCCAGTCACTGATGGTATTTATATATCGCAAAGGCGGGAATAAAAACCAAGGCCAGACCCATAAGGCCAGCAGTCAACAAAAAAGTAGCGCCTTGAAGGTGTAGTATTTTGAACAGACCAGAAAGTAAAGTCAATGAACTAAACAAAGCCCCTGACGTAAATACAATCCTTTTCATTGTTTAAATATAGTAAATTTTCATTCACTTAAATATCTATTCATATAATTAGAATATTTATCCACCCAAGATTAATTTTACAACTATGATATTAAAAAAAGGTAATCAAAAATGGCTCATACTATATTTTATCACCTATTTACCCTGGATCGCTCAAGGCCAATTCAAGTCGGTTGAAATGGGTATCGATGGACTCACTTGTTCGATGTGTTCGAGGTCGGTAGAAATGAGTTTAGTTAAGTTAGATTTTGTTGATCGGGTCGAGATGGACTTGAACAGTAACCGCAGTGAAATATTCTTCCATGAGGGAATGTATGTATCTATCGATAAAGTTGCCCAAGCAGTGATTGATGCCGGGTTTTCTGTAGCTTATTTAAATGCATTGTTTGATTTTAAAGAGCAGACCATCGATACCCATACTTGCTGGAATTATGCCTATGAGACCTATCAGTTTTTAGAGGTAAGTCAACCCCAATTGAAAGGAGAGACGGTCTTGAAGTTTATTGGTACAAATTTCCTTTCTCGGAATGAACTGAAAAAATGGAAGGCTCTACTTTCAGTAGCCAAAAATAAGGAGTGTGGCCGAAATGAGTATTATTTTGTGACCTTATGAAAAAATTTGTTGGGATCATTCTCTTTTTCTTTGGCGTGCATCTGACAATAGCTCAAGAATTATTCATTCACAATGAATCTGCCAGTAATACCCCTAAGGGAGTTTTGGGGATACGATTATTTGGCAACTCCTTTAACGAAATAGATGTTCTACGAAATATGTTTGCACTCAGATGGATGTATGGGGTGACACCCAAACTTTCATTCTATCTAACTACCTCTTTTTCTAACCATCACGGAGCTAATTTACCCAACGATTTAATCACCCACAAGCACAGTGGCGGTCAAACTATTTATTATCCACAACAAACACAAAAAGGAGTCACCTATCCACTGAGCCTTAATGGGTTTCACCTCTCCTCTACACCAAATATCGATTCTTAACATTTGATGATGCCAATGAACATTTAAGAATAGCTGCTTTTGGTCAGTGGTCTAATGTTTCAAATGCCCATGATGAAGCTGAACCTAATCTCCTAGACGATACGAAAGGCTATGGAGGAGGACTGATCGTCACCTATCTAATAAAACGATTTGCTGTTTCATTGACTACCGGTTTTACCCTACCAGGTGACTACAGTGAACACGTACCCCTCTTTTCCGGAAGTGCGGCCACTACGAATACAACGATTGAATATGGGAGATCTTTTGAATATAATTTGTCCTTTGGCTATTTGCTCTATCCAAAAAAATATACCAGTTATGAACAAACCAATTGGAATGTCTATCTAGAATTAAATGGGAAATCATACGAAACCGCCGTTGTTTCCCAAGACGGATCCAATTTGGAGATTCAAACCGAGGGTCTTGCCAATGGATATTATGTAGAGATTCATCCGGGCATACAAAAAGTAATCTCCTCTAATCTACGCATTGACCTCTCGGCAGGAACGAATATTTTAAATACTTCTTACACCCGATTTTATCCTGTTTTCACAGTGGGTATCCAACGCTATTTTTATTCCCTTAAAAAGTTAAAATAAATTTATCCCATTTTAGTTGTTATTAAATTTGAGCAAATTTGAGAAATACATTCAATGAACCGTTTAATTCATGCATTTTAAAAGACATCTTTACAGCCTCATGATTGCCTCAATGAGCTTATGGGGTGCCTGCAATAACAAAAGCAGTAATGAGCTAGAAGATGATTGTTTAATCCTGTCATCAAAAAATATCGCCTGCACAAAAGAATACCGACCTGTTTGTGGTTGTAATCTGGAAACCTATGGCAATGAATGTACGGCCCGTGCATCTGGCGTATCCTCTTGGACAACGGGTGCTTGTGCTGATGATTAGTTAGAAAAAATTAAATAGGTCAAGTGAGGTCTTTTATAGCGCTGATGTAAGTTTATGATAAAGGATTGAACTGCTGGGTTAAGTGATTTTTAGGAATCAGGGGCAAAATCACTTGCTTAATTATTGCCTGCAATTGATTCAATAATTGTTTTTTTGCAAAATGTTTGTGCGTAACCAATCCAATGGAGCGAACGGGAGTCGGAAATTTAAAAGGGGTCAATTTTTTCTGATCTGATTTTGAAAGGGCAAGCGAGGCCAAATAAGGCAATATCGTCACCCCCTCACTGGCCTTAGTGAAACGCAATAAACTGTCCAATGAACCTGCCTTAAATTCAATATTAATATGCTTTTCTTGGCTTTTATCTGACAATTCGCAAATATTTTTTACTTGGGTTCGTAAGCAATGCCCTTCTTCCAACAGCCACAGTTTTGAATAATCTAATTCTTGAATAGCGATCGTAGATTTTACTTTTTCAGTGCTGCAATCATAAAATAAAAAAGGCTCCGAATATAAATTTAACTCAACCAACTCATCGTCTTCAAGTGGAATAGCCAAAATACCTACATCGAGCATTCTATTTTTCAAGGCCTTTTGGATCTCTAGGGTCGTCAATTCCTGAACAATCATTTTAATTTTTGGGAAACCGCTGGCAAACTTTGACAAGAATAAAGGGAGTAAGTCAGGCGCCGTTGTAGGTATGATACCTATGCGTAATTCTCCTGTCATTTCTCCTTTCAACTCCTGCACTACGTTATCAAGCGCATCCATTTCTTTTTGAATGATCCGTAAGCGCTTGATAATTTGGGCGCCTTCTGCGGTAATGGAAACAGGCTTGGTTTTTCTATTAAATATCTTAATCCCAATCTCATCCTCGAATTTATTGATCATGGTACTTAACGTAGATTGAGCTACGAAGCAGGCCTCCGCTGCCGTTTCAAAATGCTTTAACTCCACCACAGCCAAAACATACTTAAATTGTTGAATATTCATAAGATTCAAAAATAATATTAATATCTATAAATTAGATGTTAATATCAAAAATATAGTTTTTATAGATAAATATTCAGGCCTATATTTGTACGGAATAATAAAGTTTTAATTGTATTGATAGCTTTTTAAAAAAATAAGCTAGCGTGTTTGGACGATATTTTTTTGATTTTTAAAAACAACCTTTTCATCGAAAAAATGCTTTAAAGTCAATTTAAACCTTAATCTTACTTTCTATTATTTATACCATATAACATACATTCATGGAAAATATTTCACATCCCGACATTTTAAATGGACAGACTAGCAATGGCGAAAGCGAATGCCCTTTTGCACCTGCCGCACAAAGACATACGGCAGCGGGTGCCCTGTCCAACTCAGATTGGTGGCCCAATCAACTAAACCTTAAGATTTTACATCAAAATACGCCTGAGTCCAATCCTATGGGTGAGGCTTTCAATTATGCTGAAGCCTTCAAAAGCCTCGATTTTGATGCCCTCAAAAAAGATCTTTACAGCTTGATGAACGATTCACAAGATTGGTGGCCTGCTGATTATGGCCATTATGGTCCTTTCTTTATTCGTATGGCATGGCACAGTGCGGGTACTTACCGTATCGGCGATGGCCGTGGGGGTGCTGGTGCAGGTACTTTACGATTTGCTCCACTTAATAGTTGGCCAGACAATGGGAATCTTGACAAAGCACGTCGCCTACTTTGGCCCATCAAACAAAAATATGGCCGTAAAATATCTTGGGCAGATTTGATGATTCTTACGGGCAACTGTGCCTTAGAATCCATGGGATTTAAAACCTTTGGTTTCGGTGGAGGCCGTACAGACGTTTGGGAACCTGAGGGAGACGTTTTTTGGGGACCTGAGACCGAATGGTTAGAAGACAAACGCTACAAAGGTGATAGAGAATTGGACAATCCACTCGGTGCCGTTCAGATGGGTCTTATTTATGTAAATCCAGAAGGGCCCAATGGCAAAGCTGATCCCATCGCCTCAGCAAGAGATATTCGCGAGACGTTTGGCCGAATGGCCATGAATGATGAAGAAACCGTAGCGCTCATCGCAGGTGGACATACTTTTGGTAAAACACACGGGGCAGGGAACCCTGACCACGTAGGTCCAGAACCCGAAGGTGCTACCATCGAAGAACAAGGACTCGGATGGAAAAATAGTTTTGGAACAGGTAAAGGTGTCCATACCATCACCAGTGGTTTGGAAGGGGCTTGGACCCCAACACCAACCGAATGGGACAACAGTTACTGGGATACCCTTTTTGGTTATGAATGGGAACTCGTGAAAAGTCCAGCAGGTGCTCAACAATGGGCACCGAAAGACGGTGCTGCCTCGGATTCAGTGCCTGATGCCCACGATCCTTCCAAACGCCATGCCCCCATGATGGCTACCACTGATTTGGCCATGATTATGGATCCTATTTATGCACCAATTTCTAAAAGGTTTCACGAAAATCCTGCTGCATTCGCAGATGCTTTCGCACGCGCTTGGTTCAAGCTAACTCACCGAGACATGGGACCAGTCGCTTGCTACTTAGGAAAAGAAGTGCCTACTGAAACCTTGATCTGGCAAGATCCTGTACCTGAATTAGACCATGATCTGCCTAATGCACAAGACATCGCTAGTCTTAAGAGCTCCATTCTTGAAAGTGATTTGAAAATCTCTGAACTCGTAGCTACGGCCTGGGGATCCGCCGTTACCTTCCGCAACTCAGACAAACGAGGTGGTGCCAATGGTGGACGTATAGTTTTAGCTCCTCAAAATACGTGGGAAGTAAATCAGCCCGAGCAGTTGACAAGGACCATCAAAATCCTTACTGATATCCAAGAAGCATTCAAAAAAAAGCAGGTTGGTAACAAAAAAATATCCTTGGCCGATATGATCGTGTTGGGTGGAACTGCTGGTGTGGAAGCTGCTGCCCAAAAAGCAGGAGAAAAGATCATCGTTCCTTTTACGCCAGGACGTACAGATGCCTCACAAGATCAGACCGATCTCGAATCGTTCGCCGTTTTAGAACCGAAAGCAGATGGCTTCCGAAATTTCAAGAAAAAAGGAAACGATCGAGCTCCTGAAGAGCTTCTTTTGGACAAAGCACATTTACTCACTTTGACCGCCCCCGAAATGACCGTTTTGATTGGAGGCATGCGGGTACTCAACACCAACACCGGTGGTGTAGCTCATGGTGTTTTTACCGAAAATCCTGAAACATTGAGTAATGATTTCTTTATCAACTTACTTGATATGAGTACCCAATGGGGTAAGTCAGCAGCCTCTGAAGATATATTTGAAGGATGTGACCGTGAAACAGGTAAAGTTAAATGGACCGCAACTTCAGTTGATCTTGCTTTCGGTTCTAACTCTCAGCTCCGTGCAATAGCAGAAGTTTATGCCTGTGGAGATGCTCAGAAGAAATTCATTCAAGATTTCGTAAGGGTATGGACCAAGGTTATGAATCTTGACCGTTTTGATCTAGCTTAATTTATTGCTTACGCATAAAAAAAACCTGCTTCTGTGAATCAGGTTTTTTTTATGCGTTTACATTAATTTCACCGCTTTTATTTTAACATACAAATAGGCTGTTCAACTCAAATTAATTTTCTTCGTCTAGTGGATACCACTGCTCTACCACTAAACTTTGCCTTCTACCTATAGCACTTGGCGCATAATTTTTTGCCAAATATGTTAAAATAATGTCCTCATCTTCACCTAAATCCCATAAATTTTGGGTAGCCTGCATCCAGCGAATCGTACTTTTCCATCCTGCTTTGTTCATCCGGTTTTGACTGATCAATTGGGTGGAATGGCATGCATTGCAGTGTTGAAGTACTAGGCGCACTCCCGTATCATCTATCAGTCCAAGCATCGTACTGTCTGGCAATATGGCCTCTTTGACTTTGCCTTCTGGTGGATCACAGTTCATTAATGTAAAGCTTAACAATAGGAGCAAAAACGTAGATATTGACCCTGTTTTCATACCACCTTAATCGCTATACGGTGACAGGCATTGTTTAAATATCCTTTAGGATTCCACCCTGGTAAAATCATGGGTTGATCTACTCCATTTTGATCTCTGGCACGGACCCAAACTTCATAATAACCTTTCTTTGGAAATTGAATCTCAGCTTTAAAATGTTGCCAAGCTAGGCGATTGATGGGTGCAGACAAATGACAAACATCCCAAGTAGCACCAAAATCAATAGAATAGTGGACTGCTGATACTGCTAATTCGCCCGCCCAGGCATGACCCCGAATCTCTATGTTTTTCTGATTCTCTAAAAAGGCACCACTTTTTGGATAGGTTAATAAAGACTTGACGGGCATCGATTCAATGATACACATGTCCTCGTCGGGCACAACCGTTCCTGGCGCAACATTCTCACAAGGTACACGATAAGCCTGGCCACCCATTTTAGCTCCATCATGAACGATATTTCTTATAGACAATCGTTCCAACCATTTGCCAGATGCTGAGGCAGGCCAACCCCCTACTACCAACCTCAAAGGTTGGCCATGAATCAATGGAAGATCTTCTTCATTCATCTGATAGGCCAATAAGGTTTCATCCATCATTGCCTTTGAAATAGGAATTCCACGAGAGATGGCTTCTTTTTTTGGATCTCCACTGAGATGCTGATCTCTAGAATGATAGGCCAAGTAGACGGCATCTTCCTTCACGCCTATACGTTCCAAAACATCACGCAATCTTACACCTGTCCATCGTGGACAACATACCGCTCCAATGGTCCATTGATTTCCTTTAGCAGGTGGATTGAACTCACTGCGACCGTTACCTCCGCATTCTAGAACCAATTGATAGGTATATGAATCAAAGGTAGTTTTTAACTCATCGAGCGTAAATGATCTTGCATTTAATGCAGATTCACCATCAATGACCAATCGCCAATCTTTTACATCTATCTTCTCAGGAGTGATTCCATTGTTTCTCACAAACATTTTATCTGCAGGCGTCACTTCATCATTCAATAAATGAGCCTGAGCTTCCATATTTAATGGACGGTCATTCAACACAACCATCTGCTTGTGCTTTTTTAATATTTTGAAGGGGTCTTGCAGTTCCAGCAAAGGAACATAGTCTTTGGATATGCTTGAAGCAAACACTACCTCTAAAGCCAAGAGTCCGGTAAGGCCCAAGCCCGTTTGTCTAAGAAAAATTCGTCGCTTCATAACTCCATTTGATACATAACAAATATACATATTAACCTTTCATATGAAGAACAAACATTATTTTAGCCTATAAATTAAAATCATCGCCAACAAGGAGGCTTAAAAAAAACATTATTGGAAGCAAAAATTGATAATTTTTCATCTTGGATGACTTACTCAACAGATCATAAATTAAAGAAAGATGTTGAAGGACTCATCATTGGCTCTGGATTCACTGTACTCAAGTTTGTGGACCACGCCTTTGAACCCCAAGGATATACCGCTCTTTGGTTATTAGCAGAAAGTCATTGTGCCCTCCACACTTTTCCTGAAGAACAAAAAGCCTATTTAGAAATCAGTAGTTGCAACAGCGAGATGTATGTAAACTTTGTCGTTGCTTATCATCAATATATTAAAAATGGAAAAAATTAGAAAAGGCTTATTTGAAATACTTGAGAAAGACGATGGTGACAATCGACTCAGCCGCCGGTTTGATCTGTTCATCATGATCATGATCTTTTTAAATATGATCGCTGTGATCATGGAAACAGTAGCTTCTGTTTACATCAAATATGAAGATTTTTTTGAATGGTTTGAGATCATTTCGGTAGTCGTCTTTACCTTGGAATATGTCGGGCGTATATGGACTTGTACCTTGATTGAACGCTATCATCATCCCATAAAAGGCCGGATTCAATTCATCCTTTCACCCATTGGATTGATTGATTTGCTTGCTATTTTACCTTTTTATTTACCCTTCATTATGAGTATTGATGGGCGTATCTTAAGGCTACTAAGACTCTTTCGATTGGTACGCATCTTCAAAATGGGCAGGTATTCTACAGCTTTTAAAATGATTGCAAATGTATTAAACAGAAGAAAAGAAGAGCTTTTGGTCACCCTGACTATTGTTTTATTAGTCCTTGTCTTGGCCTCTAGTCTGATGTATTATGTAGAGCATGAAGTACAGCCTGATGCATTCAGCAGTATTCCAGCAACCATGTGGTGGGGGGTAGCTACACTGACTACCGTAGGCTATGGAGATGTGTATCCCATCACTTCCATAGGTAGAGTTTTAGGTGCATTTATTGCAATTATGGGTGTTGGTATTTTTGCCTTACCTGCCGGCATTATTGCTTCAGGTTTCGAAGCTGAAATTAAAAAAAAATCAGAAGAGAAAGATTGAAAAAATCACTTTTAGCCTCCTTCATTTTCCTTGGACTGACCGGCAGTTGGTACCATCAGTTATCTGCACATTTTTTTGATTTTCGCACTCCAAATCAAATGGCTTTTTGGTTTTTTGTTTTATTACCTCTAATGGCCCTCCGCTTTGCTCCTATTGCTCCCTTTAAAAACAACTTCTTTACATTTTTTAGCTCTCTGTGCCTCATCTCTATGATTTTAGGATCCTATCCTTTGACCCAATATTTGATTGGAATAACTGATCATGGATGGGTATGGGTCATTATCATGGCCATGACTACTGTATTTATGGGAACCCAATTAAAAATAAAGTGGCTCTTGCTACCCATGCTCATCGCTATTCTTGTTTGGATGATCCCTTTTGCTTTTTTACCCAACCAAAAAGATTATACAGAAAATGTCATTTCATCTATAAAAACACGAAAAGGAGTCATCGATCAAGTTCGATGGAACGACGATCAGTGGACCTATTACAATGGTCGATTAAGCACGGCTACCCCTGATCAAAGTATGTATGGTGAGGCCACTTTATATCCCTTATTACAAGTACTCCCCAAAGAGGCCAAGATTCTGATCATTGGTGGGGATAATGGCGTCATCGTTCAGCAACTAGCAACCTCTAAATTTCATTATCAATCACTTCACATACTCCCCTATGACCTCGATTTTATCCACCATCAATTGAAGAACTTAAATCTCGATTTGATGACCTTCATTGACCAAAATATAAGCTCATTTGTTGAGACCACGGCACTCCATTTTGATGCCATCATCATTGATTTATTTGACCCATTAAGTAGTTTGGAAATGCACGCTTTCATGCAACCCTATTTTACCGAAAAATTACTGAGTAAGTTGGATACCACAGGTTTTCTCTTGACCCAAATGGGAGATATCTATAAACAACCTGAATTATTTAAAACCTATACCGATCAAATATCCTTATTAAATTACGGAACTGTCCCATATCACTTACAAATTCCTACTATTGGGCAAATAGGTTGGGTTTTGGCATCAAGGGAATATTCAAGCACTCAACTGGCCACTGCGCTCAGAGGTGCGCGTAAACCTTTCACCTCCCAATGGTGGAATGATGAAACCATGGCGATGATGATGTCAATGGGTAAACAGGACTACTTTATGGAAAAAGAACGATCAATAAAGAGAAATTAATTGGAGCGCAGAAAATTCATCAAAAAAACGGTCTTAGGCCTTTCAGTACCATTCTGGCTCACTTCTTGTCATTCTGATTTCTTGAATAGACACGACTTCCCTATTTCGGTTTCTTCATTGGCCCAATCTGGACATTTAATAAAAAATGCCCTCGCCCTTGGGGTCAGTAAAAAACGTCAAACCGAAATCCTGATCGTAGGTGGCGGCCTCGCAGGTATGGCAGCTGCCCATACTTTGAAACATAAAGATTACCTACTTGTAGAACTCGATGATCGAAATGGAGGCTCCTCCTCTGCCAATGATTACCAAGGCATCGCCTTAGGTCGAGGTGCACATTATGATTTGGCCTACCCTGCCTACTATGGAGCAGAGGTCTTGAAAATGTTTGAACAGTTGGAGATTATTGAATATCAAGCATGGAGTGACAGTTGGTCTTTCAAGGATCGTCAACACCTTATTCCACCTACCCGTCGTCAGCAATGTTTTCAAGATGGTAGATTGAGAAAAGCGGTCATACCAAAAACAACCGCTTCTCAAAAATTAATGGAACTGCTGCTGCCATTTGAAGGCCGTATGGTCATGCCTACTCGCTTGACTCCCCCTGATCTTCAATATTTAGATCACATGACATTTGATGCCTTTTTGAATGCGCAAAATATCGATACAGATCCCTATTTTAGAAAACTCATTGATTACCAAATGTCAGATGATTATGGAGGGACCAGTCAACAAGTTTCAGCACTCGCCGGAATCCATTATTATACCTGTCGACCTTATCAAAAACAGTTTGTTGAACTTTTTTCAGCACCTGAAGGGAATCAATATTTTGCCAATAAAATACATAAACAGCTCTCCTCACAGCGAATTCTTAATCAGCATTTGGTCTATCATATCGAAAAAAAAGGTGCCGGATATTTGGTCGATGTCTTGGACATCGTCCATAACGAACGTTTGCAAATAAAGACGGATGCCCTAATTTACGCTTGCCAAAAACACAGTCTTCCTTATATTGTTCCAGAAATAGATTCTCCATTTAAAGAAAACGCATACACTCCTTGGATGGTTGTCAATATTTTGACGAAGCAAAAACCAAATAATTATGGCTTTTGGCAAAATGAGTATCTGGACAGTGTATCGGGCTTTTTGGGGTTTATTGATTCAAGTGTGCAACATCAAGGAAGCCTTAAAGGAGTGCATTGTCTTACGGGCTATTATTGTCTCAAACCTGAGCACCGGAGCCAATTACTGACCGTAGAAGACCACAAGGACCGAATCGTCAATGAAACACTAAACTACATGCGTTCTATGATTAAAGGACCTATACGCCCAGAGGCTGCCTTTATTCATGTCATGGGACACGCCATGTCCATACCCACTCCCCATTACTTATTCAATAGCTATCAAGAAATAGGAAATTTTAAATTTGCCGGAGCGGATACGGGCCGACTACCCCTTCTCTTTGAGGCCATTGATTCGGGTATTATGGCGGCTAAATCCCTTTAATACAAATCCCACCGCCCATTGAGGTAATAATGGTACAGCACTGGATCGTGCAGTCTATTGATGGCAATTGATGTATAATCTGCTTCAAATACTTCTCCGCCAAACGAAGAGATTCTTGTCAATGCAGCATCAGTCAACCACTGCGTAGGCAATGACCCCAAGGAAGCCGATTGTAAATCACTTTTAAGGTCTCGTTTCTTTTTTGAGCCCATTATCCAACCCCACTCACCTAAGGATAAGACTTGATTATGTAATTTTAAGGTATTAAATCCTGCCGATTGTATGGTAAGATCAATGCAATCAAAAGCTTGACGCGCATAATAGGGACTGCCTGCTTGCGTAATCATCATCCCTCTTTCATTCAATACTTGATGTACTAAGTCGTAAAATTCACGAGAATACAGACGTCCAAGATCTACCGTTCTAGGATCTGGAAAATCAGCAATTACTACATCAAATCGTTCTTGAGTTTCTGCTAAAAATTGAAAACCATCTTGATTGATTACCGTGACCCGATCATCATTCAAAGAATTTTCATTGATGCCCAACATAATGGGATGGTTTTGAGCCATGGAAGTAACCGCAGGGTCCAAATCTACCAATACTATCTGGGACACTTCAGGATATTTGAGTAACTCCCGTACCGCTACACCATCTCCTCCCCCAAGTACCAATACGGATCGAGCTTCTTTTGAAAGTACCATGGGTGCATGAACTAGAGGTTCATGATATAAGGCTTCATCAAGGGTACTTAATTGTTGATTTCCATTAAGAAACAACCAATAATCACCTTTTGAATAGGTCATGACTATCTTTTGATAACGAGACTGCTCACTATAAACCACCAAGTCACGATAGCGGATACGATCGCCCCAATTCACCACATCTTTAGAAAGAAGGGCAGATGTACTCAGTATGATTAGAACACCTGCGATATAAGTGAGAAATCTCGTTTTTTGCTTTTTTTGAAGATCTTCCCAAGTGGCCCACAACAATAACAAGGCCACCATGAAATTAATACTCCCCAAGATCAATGGGGTATAGACCAATCCTAAAATAGGCAATCCAACAAAAGCAAAGAAAATACCTCCCACCAAACTTCCATAATAATCATTTTCCAAGGCAGAGGAAATATTGACTTTCAATTTTTCAAATTTTTCATTTAATCGAATGACAATGGGTATTTCCATACCGATCAAGAGCCCGATGAGCACACTCAAAAAATAAATGACAAAGGTAGTATTGCCATAAAAGGCAAAGCAAACATACACGATGACGGTAACATTTGAGGCGATGATCGAAAGTAGAAACTCTATGGCAATGAATTTTTCAAGTAGTTTCTCTTCGAATTTCTTGGATAATCGACTGCCTAAGCCCATCGAAAAAAGCATCATGGAAACAATTATGGTCCATTGAAAAACAGAGTCTCCAAGAAAATAAGTAGCTAAGGTAGAAATGGTATACTCTGAAACGATCCCCGCCAATCCCGTAGCGAAAAGGGCTACTTTCAACAAAGTTGAAGTTTTTTTCAAGGATTCTATAATGCCCAAACAATCAGCATCGATCCACCAACATAGGCAAAGGCTTCTACAATCGCTGCTCCTACGTTAGGATCTTCTTGATTTACAATTTCGTCGGTAAGCTTTTGACCCGGCAATAAAATTTTATCAGTCAAAAATCGAGCAATAGGCAAAAAAGCAAACCCTACAATGACATTAAAACCCACATCTTGAATGGTAATCATCCAACTGTCAAAATCATGTGCCAATGCATTGTTGATAAGATTACCTATCGCCATAATTGCTCCAGAATAACCCACCGCAACGGCAATATTTCCTCTTTCTATATGATCGTGAAGATCGTAGGAGGTCATCAAATTGTATATTTTTGAAGTTACAAAAAGAATGACTTGACCCAATATCCAATAGACCAAAACATTAGCTATTGGACCCAACTCACCATACCCTTCTCCTGTGATGGCTCCCATAACAACCAAGCCCGTTGCAATCGCATTTGCCCCTTCTACAATACCTGTTCCTACATTTTTGTCATCAAAAATCTCTTTTTTCAAATCAAAATTTGATAGAATAATTTTGTCATTAATGATCAAAGAAAGGTTCAATAAAACAATGGATAGCAATCCATAAATTCCGATACCCATCAGATCATTAACCAGCCCTTCGGACTCACCGAGCATGACACTCCCAATGGCTAGTAATAGGCCTATGAAATAACCCACGTGAGCAAAAGCAAAAGCCAAATTATCGTTTTCGACCAATTCATAAGCCACTTTTACTCTCGGATGAAAAAGTTGATAGGCCATTTTTCCAATGAAAAAGAGCAAAAAACTAACGGCAATGTAAGTGAGGGTTGTGAGTAATCCGTCCAATATAGTAAGCATATTTTCCGCGCTTTTGAGAATGAATTTATTTGCCGTAACCCCCCCCTGAAGACCGAGAGCTTCCGAAGCTACCACTTGATCTTGAAGTTCGACTCGTTACATTATTTTTGAAAGAAGTACTTTTTGAGCCCCATGTAGACCGACTATTTCTACTATTATTGTAAGCACTGTTGGTCCCGTAATAAGATCTTCCACCGCTACTTGGACCATAATATCTGCGATTGGTTCCCGCATAATTACCCCTCCAATCGCTATAATAGCCTCTGCTGACGGGATAACTACCCATTCTTAACATACTAGTCATGAAGGCATATTGACCATAAAAGGCCCAAAAGCTGGATCCACCTCTACTTTCCCATCTCCCATATTTCTGATTACCTACATAGTTGTTGTATCCTGGAGGTGCTACCGTCTTGGTCAGTTTTCCCGTACTGTCTCGAGAAGCAATCTCCATACCCATGTCATTGATATAATTAGTAAATTCTTTCTCTCCCACCTCATGCCAATCAGAAACAACCTCTCTGGCGTTATCTACTTGATTGTCTCGAATGATTTGATATTTGTGGTAATAACTTTTTGAAAAATTGCCTTCTACGTTCATATCATTCAATATGATGGTAAACATTTCGTCACGGGGAATATTTCGGATGATCTCATCCAAAGGACTTTTTTGAAATCCTCCTCCACAACTAATGAGCAGGGTCGATGCCAGAAAAGAAAAAATTATAAGGATTACAGGACGTACAATTCTCATAAGACAAATCTATTCACAAATATGCTATTCACTAGGTATAATGTTGGAAAATTGATACTCCTTTAAAATTAAACCCGCACAAGCCTCAATATTTCTTATGTCCCATTGGGTAATAGAAAGTACCTTGGTGGCTTCATCATTCAAGTATTCCCAGGAAATTAACGCTTCCCAGTCTTCGGTCTCCTTGCTCAAATCCCGAAAATAGCCCGCGGCATCTTCCTCCAAAAAATATAATTCTTCATTGAAATGTATTTTCCTAGGGGGTTTTTCATTCTTTTCTATTTCATCCGCTATCGCCTCATCAATTTTACTCAGCCGAATTGATTTGCTCAATGATATCTCGAGTTCACCTTCATCTGCAATATGCAAAAATGCTACTTCATCACCGCTATCTACTTTATACTCACTGGTAAAATTATTATTGCCCCAATCGTATTTATATACTTCCTTAACTACCCATGACTTCATGTCATAGTCAAAGATAAATCCAACATTGAGATCTTTGAGTGACAGATTGGTCACATCGTAAGCGGGCGCCTTCTTTTTCTTGAAAAAATCAAACATTATTCTAAAAATACCTTTTTAAAACCATACATCACCAATAACAACAACAATAAGATGAATCCTACCTTAAATAGGATAGAAAAAACAAAACCAAAGACAAAAAAAGCGACGATAATGATTAATATCGCCTTAAAAATATCCATTTAAAAAAAATTATATTTTTACTTATTTATTATTTTTTAAGACCCAACTTGGCTTTCATTGCGGCCAAATCATCCGCTGCCTTAACATTGGAACTATCTCCCAAAGCTGCATCAATCTCATTATCTAGAGATTTACTTTCACCTGCAATCTCACCATAAGCATCTGCTAATGCCTCCTGCTGAGCCACTTTATCTTTCATTCGCTCAAGCATCGCTACGGTACTATTGGTATCAATATTTGCCATTTGCTTATTTACCTTTGATGTGGCTTCACTCACTTTCACACGCGCTTTCAAAGTCCTCAATTCATTTTCAAAAGTGCTGACATCGGACCTTAATTTTTTGATCTTTCCGTCTAGTTGAGCTATGTTACCCTCGAATCGGGTCATCTCTTCCTTGGATCTTTGCATGGCTTGAGAAAACTCTTCCTTCTTTGCCAAAGCCTCTCCAGCCAATCGATCTCCATCAGAGGCATCTAGTTCGCCTACTTCTGCTTTCTGCAGCAATTGAATCGCCTTGTTTTCATAGTCCTGTGCTTTGTTTTTATTAGTCTGAAAATCATTTTTGGATCTGATAGCCATCGCTTTCACCTCAGCCATAGCTTTAAGGCTCCCATCTAAATCTTTTTTCAAATCTCTAATACCCTGTTCGGTCATCTTTATGGGGTTTTCTAACTGATTTAATGCCGAATGTGCCTCGGCCTCTCCTACTTTAAAAAGTCTTTTAAAAACATTCATGATTTATTCTATTTTTATTTTTTACTAAATTCAATTATTTCATTGGTATACTCACTGAGTAATAAAGCCAACGCATTTAATGTTGCCTCTATCTCATTCAAATCTAAATTTTCACATTCATGAGTATTACGGAAAAAAACTTTTTTTCCTGATTCATCGATGGCAAAAGCACCATGAATAATGTCTCTATTTTTAATCAATAGTCTTTTATAGACCTCTAATGACTCATCTGTGAGCTCAAATAAAAATTGCTCCACAATAACGATAGGATCTGAGACAATTAATACGACATTTTTCATGCCCTCATCTTCTTTTTCAACAACTAAAATACCTTCTTCAGCATCTTGTGAAATAATTGAAAAATCAAGCTCCAACAAATAATCTCTTACTTTATCAAAATATGCATTCATCTGTTCATTATATTTTTCATTAAATATCTATCTAATCCAACTATATCTCAAGTCAAAATTCTATTTTTTTGATCTGTAACATATATTCAGACCACGAAGATGGTCAAAATTTATTACATTTATGATAAATTATGATAAAAATTGTGTCATGGCTCAAAATTTTAGCAAAAACTTATCTTTTATAGGTAGAAACATCAAGAAAATCCGTCAGGTAAAAAAAATAAGCCAAGCTGAATTCGCGCATTTATTTCACTTATCTCGGCCCAGTATTGGCGCCTATGAAGAAGGGAGATCTGAACCAAAAATTGAAACACTGATTCAAATCGCGAAATATTTTAAACTTTCTATAGATGTTTTATTGACGCGAGAATTATCGATCAGCGAAATATTCAGCCTTGAATCTATCAAAAAGAAGCTTGATAAAGCCCATAATCTGGGCCTTGATTCATCTGACACAACCGTAGCCCCATTGATCGGTCAAGATCAATTTTTAGACTACGTTATTCATCACCAAAACAATGATTTCATAGAACGACAGCCCAAAATAGGAATACCTGTGACCGCTTCATCTTACTTAATCTGCTTTGAAATGGTGGGCAGTGAAATGGTATTTCAACAACAAGGACTCCATCATGGTGATGTACTCATTAGCCAATTGGTTCGTCAAATTGATGTACAAAAAGTGCTGGGACAGGTCGTCAGCTTGGTTACGCCATCCGGTATATTCACCAAAAGATTGGATTTGGTAAACCAAAAATACCTTCAATTAAAATCGGATGATCCAAGTTATCCTTTGCAAGAAGTACGCATCGAGAATGTCCTGCAAATATGGCAAGTCATCGGCGTCTTCAGCGAAAAAACCAATCCTCCCACCTATCTCGAAAATCGCATGCTCAAGTTAGAACAAGCCATTGATAAATTGTCTCCCTTTTCGATAAGAAAACAATAATTCTTAAACTAATTATGTAGTTTATCCACGCATGTTACTTGAGTTTTTTTTGAAACAAAAAAAAGCTGAAAGATAAACATTTCATTCTCATTTTAAGTAAATTAATTCTAGTTGTACTAGATCAGATACTAAAATTCCATAGATGATTCTATAGGATTAGTATTTATCACCATCGGTTTGATTAATCTGTTCGGAAAACGTATTTGAAAGAGCAATCACCTTAAATCATAGGTGTTTATTGCTCGTTAATTAAAACATTTCTAGCGGTACTATGACACACCAAAAAGGGTTGTGGAAATACTTTTTAGAGTTAGTAATAAATAATTAATAGAAGCTAATAATTCTTTGTAAGCAATTAAGTGATTTGAGCATTTTAGGTTCACCTCTTCAGCCTAAACTTATAGAATGGTTAAAAAAATCTTTTATATATCATGAATGGTTTTAATTATATTCCGTTTTGAGGTTCTGGACTCCAAAATTCCCATCTGTATGAAGCTTTCTATATTCTGAAATACTTTCTCCTTTTCGATTGATCACAATTAGGGAATATGGTGATCGAGATGAATAGAATAATGGATTTTAATTTCATAGGTCTTGAATTTTAATTCCATATTGATCGAAGGGTTCGTATTTTCAACTCATTGATGTTTAGAGGTGAATCCGAAGTAAGTGAGATCGACTCAGACTCGATTTTGCCATCAATCCTTAAAGGCATATAGATCTTACCGTTGTCCAGAAATACTTCAATGGACTTTATGTCGACCAATAGCCGAACATTAATTTCAGCATTTCTGTTTTGATAATCAATTTCTAAATCTCCACTCATGATCTTCTGGCGATCTAAATCGATCTTGATTTCTCTTCCATTAGCTTTGAACAAAATTTTACCCTGTGAACTTGACGACATATTAATTTCTATATCATATGAGCCACTATTGAAGCCTTCAAGCAAATCCTCATCAGGTAAGATCTCAATATCAGAATATGATTTCACCGAATCATACAGTTTCTCAATTTCATTCACCGGATTTGCAAATATCCTTACTCCATTCGTTGTATTTCTTAAAGTCAATGAGACAGGAAATGTCATCATCTGATTAAATGGCATCTCTGGAAAATCTACTATTCCCCACGCCATCTGAATCCTACGACCATCTTCCGTAGGGACGTTATTAAAAGTCTGAGAAGCGTAGAAACAATCGCCATGGTTATATTTTAGAAGTCCTATTTCAGGAATAAATTTTTTACCATCAAAATCACCCAAAACATAATCACCTGATCCCGCATACAACACCCATTTTGAATTTACTCGATTTCCGTCAATTGGCAATTCAAAAAGTTCAGGACAATCTTCAAATGCCGCCACCTCCGAGATACCAAGATCTTCAATTTCAATGGTACTTTGTTGTTTCCATTCCTTGAGATCATCAGAGGTAAAAAATACGAATGCACCGTGATCCAGATACAACACAATGACCCAATGTTGACCAGCCTCGTACCAAAATGCTTTTGGATCTCTGTTGATGTATCCAAGATTTGCTAATACTGGATTGCCGTCATACTTGGTAAAGGTCCTTCCATTATCTAAGCTATATGCAACCGACTGGGTAAAGGGTTTCCCAAAAGACCAGCGGTTACGAGTTCCAGCCGAAGTGTAAAGCGCCACCATAGATGTTTGCTCTTCGGATCCAAAACCTGTCGTGTTATTATGATCGATAACAGCCGAGCCTGAATAAATTGACCCGAGATGGTCGGGATTGATGGCTGCCGGCAATTCCCTCCAATGAACCAGATCCTCGCTAACCGCATGGCCCCAGGTCTTGTTATAATCATTTCTGCCATAATCATTTCCATAAGGATTGGCCTGATAAAACAAGTGATACTCACCTTCATGAAAGACTAGACCATTAGGATCATTAAGCCAGCCTCGCTTAGCAGTAAAATGAAATTGGGGTCTGAGGTTTTCCTGATACAAATTATCAGAATCAACAATATTATCACTTAAAACAAGGTTATTAAGTATCTCTGGCCTATTTTCAAAGTACTGATATGTTCTTACCTTGATCTGCTCACCAGACCATTCATACATATCATGTTTCACCCAGAAATCGATATCATCAGTTAGTGCAACGGACGCATCAAAGGCTCTAATTAACCCACTATCAGCATGAATCTCAAAATAATACCGAGGAGCATTTTCCTTGATAGGAATATTAATGGTGCCTGAACTCATCTCAATGATACGTTCCGCCACAATACCCTCTACAGGAATATCATTCTGTACAATATGATCCACATCGAGATAAACAAAAGGTCGATCATCCTCATCCACTACTCTTATTTGAACCATTTCACCTTTAAAATTTGAGACATTCCAACCAGCATGAAACATAGCATGAAATTCTTCGGGCTTTTTTGATCTTACTACCTTGCCATTTAGTAGTAACTCAATTGACATGTCACCTTTTTCATTCATGAAATCTATCTCGCGGGCACCGAGCAGAAAGTGTATGTAATTTCTTTCTATTCTGAATTCCGGAGAGGTCAATCTACCAGTGGATGGCTCGTCAAACTCATTTAGGCTTGACAAATGTGCCTTACCATAGTATCCCATAGTTTCCTTTACCGGCCCCTCACCAAATGCTTTTCCTTCCTTGATCCATTTTTCAAAGGAATGATCAAACGTAACAATGACAATTGGCTCACTGGATTGACTGCATGACAATAACAACAGTACAACGAAAGGCAACATGAGATTGCTCAAATCAATTTTACACATCATAATCATTGGTTTAATACAATAACTGTTTGATATTGAGATGAAGTATCTGCACTAGCTGTGGCGGGATACACTACATTTCCTAGATCGGTTTTGGCTGTGACATACCATTCAAAATCTTCCTCCTGATCAGATAGTTGAATCTGATAAACCCCTCTGTTCACATGGAGCATGGGGAGGGATTCGAACTCAGAACAACCTAACTTTCGATAATGGATGATTACTTCACTCACCTGCCCCATTATGAGTGCTTTAACCTGATAATTTTCTTTATTTAGGATATGTGTTCTAATAGGCATGCACGTAATAAAGGCTTCTCCCTGATAGGCCATAGAAGGGGCATGATCTGCAGGTAACTTTCCACCAGCCTTCAGAAATTCCCTGTCGTATTTACCCACAATCCAATTATCCCAAGACCGCCACTGCAGATTGAGGATGACTCCTAAATCTACCTCATCATGTACTCGCTGAACCAACAAACTCATGAGTTGATTCCAGAGCCTGGCTAAATTTGAACGATGCGCAGCAGCACTCTCCAACGCTCCTTTCTCTGTTTTGGCTTTATATTGATTGATCTCTGATGATATATTAGCCATTAAACGGTAAGATTTCATGGTATTCAACCAATAGTCAAACCTAGCGAAATTGCCTTGTCCATCGATTGTACTCCTTAATTCTTCCCACTCATCAATCCAATTGAGTTTAGGAGCTTCATTCTCCCACTCTCCCCAGATGTGGTCACTACCCCAGTCGTCCCCCGTGATATATCCCTGAGAATAAATATCATCTGCCCCTTCTGTGAAATTAGTTACATTCATAAACCGCTTATCATCAGGCTTTTCAAAAGCTGCCATATCGGAGGCTATTCGTTGTGCTGCATCGTTATTACCAAATTCATGAATTGCCCAATTCAAATAGATTTCATCAATTTTTTTGTTTCTATTTTGATTACTCATAGGAAGATCGGACATGATTACTTTATCTGTTCGCGAATAGTCCCAGGACACATCTTTTACTGCGGCAAACTGAGGGCCTATCATCCGAGTACGCCAAAACTCTCCGATAAATCCATCTGCATTCTGTTCCCATGCTATTTGTCCATCTTCCAGTACCCGATACATGTGGAAAGAAGGTTGTTCGAGTGAATAATCATACTCCATCCAGGTAAAAGGCCATTTAGGGCGCTCTTTTGGTACCTGATCGATCCATTCTTCAGTCTTCATATGTCGCCCTTTCATGTTGTAGGGCGGATTCATGAAAGAATATGCATCTTCAATACTTGAAAGAATATCACCAAAAACATCTGGATTACCCTGCGCTCCGAATGCCCACCCTCCAAGTGCAAATCGGTCAAAAGGTTTCTCTTCCATTTCCTCCCATGCCTCTACAGCTATTTTCAGATTATCTTTGGCTGCCTGGATGCGCTCTGAATCACGTCCCCCTTCACCCCAGGGCATCCAGATTTCGGTCGTCCAGATCCAGAAATAATCCACTGGAATCTGATTATAGATCAGCCATCGATACATGCCCCGATATAGTACTTTAGATGCTTCATCCGAAAGCGGGTCCAATCCGTATTTGTTGATCAGGCGATCTTGCAACACATCCGGAACGCCATTGACCAAATCATCTGAACCAGATTCTTTATCCCGACCTAAAGGCAGCTCCACACCGGTCGCTGTAGTGACACCCAGCAGATTGGCATAGGTAAATACGTTTTTGAAAAGTGTACCTGCATTGTTAAAAGAACGTATATAGCCACTTTGTTCTGTATGGTAGGATTCACCTATGATCTCGGAGGGATATCCATTAGACGGAAATAGCTGGTTGGCTCCTCCTTTCAGATCGGAAGTATTAGTCTTTCCCCATCCGATTATTTGCTGATGAGTATGAAAAAAAGTAGCATCATAAGCAAAATCCACAGTTCCATCCGTATTCAGATCATCTTCATGACCGATCCAAACATTAAGATTTGGGCCATAGTCTCCAACGTGATCATCCTCTGGATCCGACATGTAGGTATGTAGCCCTACGAAATTCATTCCCATTTTTGGTAACTGAGCGATGTGCATTTTCCAATCTTCAACACTCCACATGACAGATCCAGCAGGGAAGTTTTGAAATGGTTGAATCCCTCTAGTCTTCCACTGTTTGCCGTCTTTTGTTGTTGGCTGACCTTGCTCGTCAAAACCCGTCAATTTTAAACCTATTTTTTGATCTGGGATGACATCTCCATGTAAGTAAAACCTGCAGCCAATGAGCTCGGCATATCGATACGCCGCATAAAGTGTACTGATCTCTGTATCACCTGAAATGAGTAAAGTTTCTACATGTTTTGAGTCGATGGATTTTATAAAAAATCCTCCCTCGGGTGCTCGCAGTTCAGTCAATTCTCTAATAAGTTCTGCATCATGCGTACCCACTATTATCCTTTGATTATCGATATTGGTTTCAGATTTAACCCCCAACAACTGACCTGTCCTCAGGTATGTATACCTACGAACTTCCTTAGCAGCCATTTTGATTAAATGGTTTGCTTCAGTAGCTACAATGACCTGCCCCGATGCAACATATGAAGTCAATACGAGCGATAGAATAATAATTTTCTTCATCATACTATTCCATTATATCTACCCATCCAGTGCCATCGTTCACAAAATGCCTTACCCAATCGACATAAGAGATTCCGTCTATTTCATAGAGGTAGTCCTCTACACAGTGCGAATCTCCTTTGACAAAAAATCTTTTGAACCGATCTGGAAATTTCTGCTGAATAATCTCAGAATCCTTTAGCAAACGATTTTTGAATTCATTCCCAGGAATTTCCAGAAATTCATTCGCCAGCACCGCGTCCTTGTAACTTGAAAATACTGCTACCTTGATCAAGGGATCATAGGCCAGCATCCAACTATAAAGTGGGAGCAGTGAGCCCTGACTGTCATCAAATTGATTTGGCAACCACTCTTGCATACCCCAATTTTCCCTAACCAAGTCCCATATACCATTCTTGTTAGCATCAGTCATACCTGGACCACTTTCATTGAGCACGTAAATTCTTGCATTTGGAAATTTCAATCTGGCCAATAACATAGCAGAAAATGTGCCGTACCCACCAGCACTGCATCCAGTAATAAGAATTTTGTCTGGATCTTCCAGCTCAGATCTGGCCAGGTTAAGTCCAGCACTGAGGTGCCTAATTCCCCAATGACTATGATCTGTTATTCCATCCTCATCATAATCTACCACATTGTCGCCCAAATAGTTGCTTCCATCGCAATAAGGAATGAAGGTGGTATTCCATGAGGGTGCTGTATCCGGTTTGTTAAGGTCTTCATCCACGCTTTCAAATTCCCCAATGCCTACATCTTCTTTGCATTCAAAAAAACCGGGCCAGCATGCACCTCCTCCTTGTAAATTGACAATTAGATTTTTAGCCCCCACATCTCTCAAACCTACAAAATATAACCCTCCCTCAAAACATCTACAATCTTTGGTATCAAAGAAATAGTTCTTCACATCATCCAACTCAGGATGTTTCTCCACAGATTGAAATGTAATGTTTGAATATTTATCAATACCCGTATTCTGAATCAACTGGATGATATCAACATCTTGTGGTCTAACAATTGAAGAGAGTATGACCAATAAGGCAATAGCTATCACACGCATAACTAGTACGGATTAGATGGATGGAGTTTCCAACTTTCCAATATAGGTACTTGAATGCTTCCACCATTGCTAAACAGTATCACTTGATCACTGTCCTCACCAACTGGGTAGATTCGTTGCACTAGTGCGAGTTTTTTATTTACGAAAACCTCAATCACAGAATGATCTATAAAAATTCTTAGGTCAAGATTTTCGTTTCGTTCAAGTGTTAGTTCTGCTTTTTGAATTTTGTCCTTTTCCCATAAATAACCTTCCATGTATCCCTCATTGAGGGAAGATTTTGACAGATCAAAAGTGAATTCATTTTCATCTGGAGAATAGGATAAAACTGTTTCCTCCTTACCATCGCCGGACGCGCAAATTTTTATTCCGAAAGACTTAGCCTTTCCAGGATTTATAGACATCCTCAATTCCATCGAGGTTCCTCTGATATTTTCCAACGCTACCTCATCATTGACATTCAAGTTTTCGATTATAACAGGATCATAGCGCAATCCTTCCAACTCGTCAATGGGTTCAATTTTCAAGTTATTTTCTTCATCCAGCGATAACACTCTAGGAAGTGTTAACGTACCTGCCCATGCATGTTTGGTGATGAAGTTGTCTATATCCCCCCAGCCAGTTCGACTATCATTAAGTGCGGCCCACATGATGCGGCGACCCTGATCATCCACCATGCTTTCCGGAGCATATCCAGCCCCAATGTTCCAAGTCATAGTTCCTCGTTTTTCCGGATAAAACTGTTCACCCATAAAATCACCGATAACATATTCCAACCCATTTCGAAGATATAGAAGCACGTATTTATCACCTAAACGAAAAAAATCAGGACAATCTAGTGTTCCTTTGATGGGATCGTGATGAAAGAAATCACCCAAAAGTTCCCAATCTTTTAGGTTTTTAGATTTGAATAATGCGTCTTTACCAGGCCACAGTTCATTGTTGCCGGTAATAGTGTAATAAGTATCCCCCTCTAACCAGCAATGTGGATCCCAAATATCATAGGCCCCGTAATCAGGCAACTTATCCAGGATCGTTCGGTACTCAGCCTGATCATTATCAAACGGATATTCTACATATGGAATTACAGGATTATCTGGATGACGGTCCCAATATTCCAGCCAGTCATCGCCTGCACTTATCGCTATACTGTTTCCAGCACCCAATCCTTGATACATAATTGTCGGTATACCCTGTTTGTTCAAAAACATGTTTCCACTGTAGATCGCCCTTTCTGGAGTATCATCAGTCGGTTTAAGAGCCGTTGGATGCACTTTCCAATGAATCAAATCATGACTCGATATATGCGCCCACGCATCGCCGCGATAAAAGGGTTTAGGTCTGACTGTCTGTATTATATAAAAAAGGTGATATCTACCTTTCCAGTAAAATGCTCCATTTGGATCAAATGGATGAGCCATGCCCTCTGGGATCACAAAATGATAAAGAGGTCGATAAGCGTCCTTCAGTAATTTATCTCTATACAAGTGCTGAGCATAGATGTGATCCGCTATAACGCGAACATTAAATTCGTCATGTTGTGCATGAACAAAACTTATCATCAGCAATGAACCCATCAATAGATTGATTTTTTTCATATGTGTTACTTATAAATTATATCATTAATACCATTGTTTTTCTAGCTGTTCCAGAGGTATTCCCTTGGTTTCAGGCATTTTAAACACCACCCACAATAACTGAAATATCATACAAATCATATAGAAACTAAAAACATGCCCACCCGAAAATTCTGCAAACACCGGGAATGTCCATGATATTACTGCAGCCATAAACCAATGCGTAAAACTACCAAGTGACTGCCCTCTCGCCCTCACCTTATTGGGAAATATTTCACTAATGAAAACCCAAATAACTGCTCCTTGTCCAAAACCATGAGCAGCTATAAAGACCATGATGCTAATTAAAACTACCACACTACCTACAGGCGTAAAATTGGTACCGTTGGAATAAAAGGTAACTGCTACGGTAGCCAAGCTTATGATATAGCCAATGGATCCCCAAAGCATTAACTTTTTTCGACCAAAATTATCTATGATCACCAGGGCAATCAAGGTGAAGATAAGCATTACAAACCCAATTCCTAGGGAGCTAAGCATAGCACCCGACTTTTCAAATCCTGCCATTTCAAACACTCTTGGTGCATAGTACAATATGGCGTTTATACCAGATAATTGGTTAAACATGGCGATAAGTAACGCAAGGAAAATCGGTGTCCGATATCGTTTTTGAAAAAATCGCTCTGTTTTGTCAGTTTTTTCCACCTTTAGCGACTGCTGGATTTCCTCTATTTGCTCATCTGCATTTTTGGTATCAGACCCAAATCGAATAATAATTGCTCTGGCCTCACTGATTAGACCCTGACTGACCAGCCATCTCGGACTTCTGGGGTTCAGAAATAATAGAACAAGAAAGAATAACGCTGGAATTGCCTCTACTCCAAACATCCATCGCCAGGTTGTCACTCCAAAATCTAAACTATTAACTAAGTAGTTAGAGAGATAAGCTAACATTATCCCGAACACCACGTTGAACTGTGTGAGCGCCACCATCCTGCCACGAAGAGGTGCAGGAGAGATTTCGGCGTTGTAAAGCGGAGATACCACTGACGACCCACCAACAGCGAGCCCCCCAATCAAACGCATAATCACAAAAAACCACCAATCAAAAGCCAAAGCACTACCCAGTGCAGATACCAGGTAAATAGATCCAAGTAAATACAGCATCGAACGTCTGCCAAATCGATCAGCTGGTCGTCCAAAGATAATCGAACCAATAATCGTGCCTATCAAAGCACTGGCTACTGTGAAACCATGCCAAAAACTAACGCCTCCAAAATTATTCGCCAATGACAGATAGACAGGAGCATAAATATCACTTAAGGTTGCTTCTGCTCCCGAGATAACGGCAGTATCAAAGCCAAATAACAAGCCGCCAAGTGACGCAATAAGTGCGCTTCCAAAAAGTGGACTATTAATTTTCATTTGACCTCTCGTTTTATTCAATGTTTATTGTAGTTTTCAACTGCGGTGCTCGAGACGAAGACGCGGCAATAATTTCAAATGTACCAGGCTCTAGTTTCCAGCTGCCCGATCTTTCATCCCAGAAGGAAAAATCTCTTGAAGTCAATCTAAAAACTACTACCTTCGTCTCATTTGCTGCCAGCTCAACTTTTCGAAATCCTTTGAGTTCTTTTTTAGGGCGATCAACAGAACATTCAGGATCTCGAACATATAATTGTATTATCTCCTTCCCTCTGATATCGCTGACATTAGATATACTTACTTTTACAAGCACATCTTCTTCAGAATTAAAGTTTGCTTTAATTGCCCATAATTCATCATATTTAAATTCCGAATAGGAAAGACCAAATCCAAATGGATATAAAGGTTCAATGTTCTTTTCCTCATACCACCTATATCCTACAAAAACACCTTCGTCATAAAATATATCATGCACCGGATGATCCAGATCAAAGTCAAATTCAAAATCATCATATAGCTCCTCTCCCTCAGGTAGATAAGAATAACCCGGGGAATCTTCAAAACTCTTTTCCATAGTAATTGGCAGCTTACCCGAAGGGTTAGTAGCCCCACTTACTATTTCTGCAATGGCCTGATTACCTATTTGCCCTGGATACCAGCCGTACAAAATCGCTTCGACATCATTATTCCACTGGGACATGTTCTTACCACCACCAGTGTACATGATCACAGTAACCTTATCGTTGAGCTGGGCTAGCCTTTTGATTTCATCATTATCTCTCGATTTCAAATCAAATGGTACATCTGATCCTTCACTATCATAAGTGTCCACAGTGTAAATGACCATTGATGCATTATGAATTTCTTCATCTGTTGGGGCACTGCTGTACCTAACCGCATCACCATACTGACCCCTAAGCGCATCAATCAGGTTCATTTGATCAAATCCAATCACATAGGCGGATCCCCCGCCGACAGCTAAAGAATCTACACGGTCACCGACCACCTGGATATATTGATCTCCAGTCGGCTTGATTGGCAAGACATCTTCATTCTTTAGTAGTACAGCTCCTTCTCTAGCAGTCTCAAGAGCTACCTTAACATGCTGATCATAATTGCCCAAAAAATTCAATTCCTTAATAGAAGGCTCTTGCATTTTGTTAGCAAAAATTGTAGTCAAAATGTTGATAACCATTGGGTCAATGTCCGCTTCGGTCACCTTTCCCGATTCGATCAGTTTACCTACTTCCTGACGTAAATACTCTTCATGATCATCAGAGCTATATACACCATCTTCTGACTCACCGGGCATGTCAAGATCCAAGCCGGAGAGCAAAGCTTCCTCAGCATTCCAAATAGAGAGCCAATCACTAACAACCAACCACTTAAATCCCAAATCACCTCTCAATATTTCATTGACCACATATTCGCTTTGAGCAGCGTATTTTCCGTTAACTTGATTGTATGCCGTCATCACACCCATTGCACCTGCATTAATTCCAGCTTCGAATCCTGGCATGTAGATTTCTCTTAATGCACGCTCACCCACAATGGAATTTGACGTTCTACGACGAAAATCACTATTGTTAGCCACAAAATGTTTGAGTGTAGCTAGTGTACCTGTTTGTTGTAAACCTACAATATAGTTTTCAATCATTCTGGAGACCAGAAATGGATCCTCACCAAAATATTCAAAGTTCCTTCCATATTGAGAAATTCTATATATATTCAATCCGGGGCCCAATAAAATTGTAATACCTCCAGCGCGCGCTTCCTCACCAATACTTTTTGCATATTGATGGGAAAGCTCCCGATTCCAGGTACTGGCCAGCATGATTGGGGCAGGAAACGCAACTGACTTCTCCAAATGATCCGTGTAATCAATCAAGCTAATCCCTTGCGTAGCATCAGAAAATCTAATCGGCGGAATACTGTATTTTTCAAATCCTTTGGTGAAAAAAATATCCCGCCCTCCAATCATCTCTATTTTCTCTTGTAAAGACATCAACTTTACAATGCTGTCTGCTTTATTTCTGGCTATATTGAAGGATACAAGCGGCTTGTAAGGTATGAAGTTTTCTTCTGCATCGGCTACCCATTGAACTTGTTCCGAACAAGCCGTAAAACAGACTGACAATAAAATTACCAGTATACTTTTTATCGACGTTCCTATATTATTTTCAAATAGATTAAAATTCATTAATCTCTATATTTTATTTAATCCAATCATTGTAAAATCATCTATCATCTCTGCTTCAAACCTAATCATTGCCACGATATGGTTTGAGACAATCGAATGTCCGCAGATGAGCTCCCTATCTGTATTTCAAATTGTCCGGGCTGCAAATGCCACATCTTCATGTCTGGATTCCAATATTTGAAATCGTCAGAATTTAGCTCAAACGTAATATTTTCACTTTTTGCAGCATCAATTGGCAATCGACTAAATCTCTTGAGTCTCTTAATAGGCTGAATGTGAGTTGACTTGAGATCTCTGATATACAGTTGTATCACCTCATCGCCACTGACTAAACCTGCGTTGTAAATATCGAAGCTCACCTTGATAACATCATTATTTGCAGGACTAGAATTTGATATTTTTAAATTAGAGTACTCGAATGAAGTGTAGCTGAGACCATGACCAAATGGAAATAATACTTCACCTTCAAAAAACCAATAAGATCGACCTTTGGTAATGTCATAGTCACTTAGAGGTGGTAGATTATTTGTTGACTTATAAAAAGTCACTGGAAGTTTACCACCCGGGTTTGTCTTACCAAAGAGCACTTCCGCTAGGGCCAATCCACCTGATTGCCCAGGATACCATGCCTCTACAATGGCTGGCACATGATCATCCACCCAGTTGATTGTGAGTGGCATGGCATTTATCAGCACCACAATTGTTTTTGGGTTGACTGCTTGTACTTTTTTAATCAATTCCAACTGCTTCCCGGGCAGATCCAGTTCTACTCTATCTTCACCTTCGTTGGCGATAGACAAATTGGTCCCTACAACAACAATCGCCGCATCCGCATTGCCTGCTATAAGAGCAGCCTCTGCTATGGATGCATCTTCATCCAGAATCCAGCCTTGATCTTCATTTTCTTCTTCGCTCTTGATAGTAGATATAATATTACATCCTTTGTGATAAATCACCTCAGTTTGAGCACTTACCAAAGAAGATATCCCTGTCAATGGACTTATTCGAATGGTGGGATCACCGGCATATCCGCCCAATTCGATTACATCCGCATTGGGCCCAATAACGGCCAATTGTTTGATATCAGTTGACAATGGGAGAGTGTTATCTTCATTTTTGAGTAGTACCATAGATTGACGTGCAGTCTCCAGAGCAAGTTCCTGATGAGCCAGAGACTCGAGCCTGTCAGAGGAAATCGTATCAAATGGTACACTCCATGGTTGCTCAAATTCGCCAAGTTTAATCCTTACTCTAAATAACCTTTTGACCGCTTTATCGATATGAATCTCCTGGACATAGCCCTGGTCAAATCCTTTTTTTAGATAGCTGTCGTACATAAACTCTTCGGTCTCACAGGTCTCACATTCCAAATCTGTTCCGGCTACTACAGCCATAGCCACAGCCTTTGGTTTGTTAGTCTCGTACTTATGAACGTTAGGTATATCACTGATAGCACCGCAGTCCGAAACTACATAACCTTCAAAACCCCACTCCTGTCGCAGTACAGAGTCCAGCAGCCATTTATTTACACTAGCTGGTACTCCATTCACGGAATTGTATGCACTCATAACAGATTGTGCTTGACCCTCAATCAATGCCGCCTTGAAGGAAGGCAAATAATATTCTCTGAGAAACCGCTCTTCTATGTCGGAAGAGCCCGAATGTCTGTTGAACTCACTATTGTTTGCAACAAAATGCTTGACAGTGGCAACTGCTTGAAGATAGTTATCATCTCTTCCTTGTAATCCCTGAACAAAAGCGACAGCCATTTTGGATAAAAGGTAAGGATCTTCTGCATAAGACTCCTCATTTCTACCCCATCTTGGGTCTCTGAGTATGTTGATATTGGGAGACCAATATGTAAGTTTCTTTCCATATTCATTATGATGAATTCTGGCCTCAGTACCTATGATCTGCGCCATTTGCTGTATGAGTTCAGGGTTCCAGGTTGATCCTAGACCAATGCATTGAGGAAATGATGTAGCTCTTCCAGCACGAGCCACACCATGTAGGGCTTCATTCCAATAGCCACCATCCATATAGTATGCTTCACCAGATGGTCCAATTTGCTTCCAGTACTCTTTTTCTTTGTAATCTTTTTGTGAATTCGAAGTGATCTCTTCTCCAACA
>CAJXAT010000008.1 GCA_913050055.1 uncultured Flammeovirgaceae bacterium
TGGCTTGATTTATGCACTGAAAAAAATTTTCAGAAAATAAAAAAAAATAGATTTGATATTAATAGAAAAAGTTAAAAAAGGCCTGTAAGGAATTACAGGCCTTTTTATTTGGAAAACACAATCATCAAATAACAACTTGATTATTGTTCAAAAATTGAACATTATACAGGTAAAGTTATGATTTTAAAAAGATTAAACTCAGCTTTAAAAACACTATCAAACAGTAAAATTGTTTTTCAAAGTCCTAAAAAAAACAAACTTCTTATTTTTGACGATACTAGCTTGGATGATTTAGAGCATGTTCTTAAAGACATGAGTTACTTTGTCTTGGAAACTAGGATAGAGAGAATCAAAAAAATTTATTTAAATTTTAAGGTTATCTTTCTTACAATAAAAAATTTTAAAGGAAATCTACTTAGTGCTTACCTTATGTCCTTAATAGAAATAGTAAACCCCAAAATTGTTTTTACGTTTATAGATAATAGCTATAAATTTAGTTATTTTGCTCGTCTAAAACATAAAAAATATCATTTTGTAGCTCTTCAAAATGGAGCCAGATATGAACAAAATACTTTAAAATATTTAAAAGAAAAAAAAATTTATACAATGAAATATTATAAATTTTTTATACCAACATTTTTATGTTTTGGAGAAAATGAAATTGATGATTATAAAAAAAACAAAATTCAGGTTAATAAATTTATAAAAGTGGGAAGTCTAAGAGTGTCTAATTTTGAGCATGAGGCAAAAAAGAAAAAATTACTTATAAAAAAGCCTATTTATGATATTTGTTTAATTTCAGATGTTTTCGCATGGGATGATATTGCCAATATAGAAAATATAAGAGTTAAAGAAGGTATTGTTAAACTTTGGAAATTTTTAATTAAATATTCTAAAGAAAACAAAAAAAAATTCATCTTAGCTACAAGACAAAGAAAAAAAACCTTTAAAATTGAAAAAGATTTTTTTAAAAAACATCTAACAAAAGAAGAATTTAATTTTATTTCTAAAAGACTTTATTATAGAAAAGAAAAATTTAAGACTTATAAATTGTTATGCCAAAGCAAACTATTAGTTGCAACATTGTCTACAACATTAAGAGAAAATATATACTTAAAGAACAAAGTTTTAGCTTGTAATTTTAGCAATACTAAACTGCATGATTTTCCACTCAAAGGAATTTGTGCTTTAAAAGATTGCAATTATAAGACTTTCAAAAAAAGAATATCAAAAGTGCTATCTATTTCAAAAAAAAATTATTTATCAAAAATTAAAAATAGATTTTATGCCATTGAAAATAATAAAATTTCTACTGTAGATAATGTAAGGAATCAATTAGAGTCATTTTTGAAATGAAAAATGAAAATAAAAAAAAAAATTTATTAAAAAGATTTTTTGAATTAATTAAAAATTTTTTTAATTCAAACAAAGTAAAAAAAGAAACCAAGCAAAAAGAAAATAATGAAAAAAAAACAGATGATATTTACCCTTTATGGTGATCAGTTATATAAAAAAAATAAGGTTTTTAGTAAATAATTCTTTTTATGGACCTATAATTTTTTTCATTTTCTATTTTATTTTTTCTTTTTTTTTAAGCATTTATTTTTTTGAAGATATAATAAGCTCTTTTTTTGCTTTTACTTTTATATTTTTAGCACTTTTAATAATTTCAGAGGCTTTATTTTTAATTCTCTACAATGCCATAAATAAATCAAAATATGTTTACAAAAAAAAGATTCCTTTTGATAAACTTATAGTTGAGCCCCATGAAAATCTTCCATTTGTTTATAAAAAAAATTTCAAAAGCCCACCAAAAGAATTGCTTAATTTCCCTTTACATCCAAAAAAGTTTTACTCCGCAGAATTAATCACAAATAAACTAGGTTTTTTTAATGGAGAAGAAGGAAACAGAGAGATTGTTTTACCTAAACCTCAGGAACTAATTAGAATAAATTGTATTGGAGCATCTACAACACAAAATTATTTATCTCACGAAAACAGAAACTACTCTTATCCCTTAGAATTAGAAAGAATTTTAAAAAAAAGATATAACAAGAAATTAGAAGTAAATAATTTTGGAACAGGCGGCTATACTTCTCTTGATTTATTAAAACAATTAAAATTGAGCTTGATAAATACTGAACCAGATTTTCTTATTTTGTATCATGCCTATAATGATATAAGATCTTATTTGACACCAAATTTTAAACCTGATTATTCTCACAGCAGAAAAAATTTAAGTGAAATTTATAATAAATTTTATATCTCATCTAAAATTCCAGAGATTCCAATAAGATTTTTTAATTATCTTATTAACAAGTGGTTACCATCTAACAATAGATACGGATTATTGGAGTCGATCTCCAAAGGTGAAGTAAACTTAGATCAGGACATCACAAAAGGACTTAAGACCTACGAAAGCAACTTACAAAAGATTATTAATGAGTGCAAAAACAAAAAGGTCAAAATAATATTAAGCACTTTTTGTTTTAACTTTCATGAAAAAGTTAAAGAATTGAATATACATAAAAAGTACAACGAGATCGTCAAAGAAGAAAATAAAATTATAAAAGACTTAACGAAAAAAAATAATATCTTATTAGTAGATGCAAATTTAACAATACCAAAAGATAGCTCTAATTTTGTAGACACAATTCATTTTACTCCAAAAGGCATGAATCTGTTGGCCAATGAAATTAGTAAATCTATCGATATTTAGACTCAAATATTTTATTTTTTATTTAAATAATAGCCAATTTGTTCAATTTTTGAACATGAAAGTAGATTTTCGTTGATTTTATGTTATAAATGTTTACTTAATATTAAACTTATGAAAAAACTGATTAAAATTGACACTGACAAACTGTTTATAGACATAACAGATAAAGTTTCTAAATTTGCCAAGGACTGGGGTAAATCAGGTATAGTAAATATTTTTTCTAAGCACACTACGTTTTGTATATGGTGTAGCGAAAATGAAACTTTACATAAGGCTGATGTGAGGTTTTTCTTAGATAAAGTTGCGCCAAAGTGGAAGCAACCGGAAGGAGATCAGCAAAATATTAAATATTTACATGACTTAATCTCTCTGAGAGATGAAGCGCCTGCGGACGAAAGAATAAATGGCCATTCACATATAAGAAGCATGTTTTTTAATTCTTCTGAAACTATACCAGTCGATAATGGAAAACTCATATTAGGAGAATACAAGAAAATTTTTGGAATTGAGCTTGATCCACAAAGGTCAAGAGAAATTGTTTGTACTTTTATAAAAGAATAAAGTGAATGCTTTTTTTTATAATTATTAAAGAAAAATCTGAAAGAATCAAAAATAAAAACTTTCTTAAAATAGGTAAGATGGAAATGTGGAAACATCTAGTTACTACTTTAAAAAAGCAAAAGGTATTTATAGACACCGATAGCAATAGAATAATTAAAGATTGCAAAAAGTTATTCCCTTGGGTTACCCCATACAAAAGAGATAAAAAATTTATATTTTTAGAAAAAAATAAGAAAGCTAGCCCAACTCTATTAATGATAAAAAATTTTTTAAAAAAATATGTTAAAAATGAAAATGAAATTATTGTAACTACTCATGTTACTTCACCTTTTATAAAAATAAAGACAATTAAAAATGCTATTAAAAAGTTAAAAAAATTTGATAGTATTGCGGCTGTTACAAAAGACTACAATTTTGCATGGATAAAAAAAAACAATAATAAACTCATACCAATTAATTTTAACCCAAATATTGTGACTAAAACTCAAAACTTAAATCCCATTGTTCAATCAAATGGTGCTTTTTTTATATTTAAAAAAAAAACTTTTATGAAATATAATAATAGAGTAGGAAAAAAACCCTATTATTATGAAATATCTTTTCCCGAGTCTGTTGAAATAGACAGCAAAGAAGATCTTAACTTAGCAAGGCATGTATGCAAATAATTGATGTAACTTTAAGAGACGGTGGTCATGTAAGAGATTTTAACTGGCCTATAAGATTTGCTCAAAAACACTATTTGTCCTTAAGTAAAATTCCTGAAATTAAATTCATTGAACTAGGTTATTGGAAACAAACTTCTAAAAGTAAAAATACTTTTTATAATTTAGATTTTAAAAAAGTGAAAAAAATCACTCAAGAGAAAAAACTCAAAAATGTATCTATAATGATCGATTATCATTACTGTTCCAAAGATTTATCTGACTATCCAAATAATAAGCAAAAAGAAATAGCAATGATAAGAGTTTGTTCTAGAAAAGAAGATATACCTAAAGCTTTAAAATTTGCAGAAAATCTAAAAAAGCAAACAAGATTAAATGTAAGCTTTAATATATTTAACTCTACTAATTATAAAAAAAATGAACTTTTGAAAGTTTGTAAGATGGTCGCAAAGCATAAAATAGATTATGTTTATTTTGCAGATACTCACGGCGATATGGATTTAGAAAAATTGTACAAAAAATTTAAAAAACCCCTTTCTATACTAAATAAATCCGGAAAAAAAATAGGCATGCATTTACATGACCACAGTGGAAAAGGCTACTTTAATTTCAGACAATTAAAAAAATATAATATAGATAAATGTGATTCCTCAATAAGAGGGATGGGAAAAGGTTTTGGAAATTTAAGAACTGAACAAATAGTAAATCCTAAATATTTTAATATCATAGGTTCTTTAGTTAAAGAATTTAATGATCTTTTAACTATGCCGCAAAATATTTATACTCTAATAACTTCTAAATACGGAATCAGTGATAATTACGCTACTTTAGGAAAAAAAACCAAAATGCCAATTGTGAAATTTAATAAATTATGTAGTAGAGTAAAAGGTAAAGATAAAGACAATTTTAATAATAAGTTTTTCAAAAAAAAATATTAAATTGATAAAATCAAAAAAAATTTTAATTACAGGAATCTCATCAGGTTTAGGAAAATCATTGTGCTCAATTCTTTCACAAAATAAATCAATCCTTTGGCATCATTAAAGTGATTGTGACTAGGGGGAGAAATCACCGTTTTATGTGGCTCAATATCTCGCATTCTGGCTATTTCAAGTGTGTTTTTTATTCCAGGCAAGACCCCACCGTGGCCGGGCTTGGCTCCTTGAGACAATTTGATCTCAATCATTTTAACATTGGGAATTGCGGCCTTTTCTCTGAACTTTTTTGGCTCAAATTTACCTTCTTGCGTACGGCAACCAAAATAGCCCGTCCCCAATTGCCAAACTAAATCGCCACCGGGTTTAATATGATAATCCGACAACCCTCCTTCGCCTGTATTATGATAAAATTCACCTTTTTTTGCCCCTTTATTAAGGGCTATGATCGCATTTTTACTTAGCGAACCAAAGCTCATTGCAGAAATATTTAAAACAGAAGCACTGTAAGGTTGCTTACAAAGACTGCTTCCCACAGTTACCCTTGGGAATTCCTCCACAGGCTCCTTAGCATAGATAGAATGCCTTAATCCCTCGTAGTGATCATCTAAAATCTCTGCCTGAGTTCCAAAGGGATAGGTGTCATTGACCCCTTTAGCTCTTTTATAAACCAATGCTCGGTGATTACGACTGAACGGTTTACCATCGGTATTTCGCTCAATGAAATACTGTTGAATTTCTGGTGAAATCAATTCAAACAAGTACCTGAAATAGCCCAAAATTGGGAAATTTTTCAAAATAGCATGCTTTCCTTGCATCGAATTCATCAACCCCACAAGAATGAGTGGTCCTAAAACAGCAAATACCCAAAGAATATTGGAATTGTCTAAAAAGAAGGCGAAAGCACCTACCGAAAGGCTGCTAATTATTGCGAATTTATAAAAAAGGTGTCTCATTATATTGAATTGGTTTCACTTAATGTTTAAAGTTTAAACTCTTTCGGGAGAAATTATTAAAAATATGGAATTAATTTTCTGAAAAGTAATAATTTATAGGGATGGAAACCCACGACGATAGTTTGGTAATGCATCTGGAAAGATTGCTTAGGCCCATAGGTTTCTAAAACAATCAAATAACTCCCAACTCAATTCGGTAGGTTGCGATGAGATGGCAAGCTCGGTGGCAATGAACAAAGTGCCCGAACCGGAAGGCCCATCCGAATTAAGTTCGCCATCAGTAATTACAAAATCCATCCCCCTACCAGATTCATTGGAAGCGGTCCATAAGGAATCCATTGACAAATCCCAATCCTCAAAATCATTGATGATTTGTGCCTTAATTGTGAAGATCCAAAACATCATGAGTATCCCAATCAAATCTTTCACAAAAAAAACATTTTATTATTTCTGGCAGGCATAAGTTAGAAAAAGCCTGCTTGGCTTAGAAAAAGAAGTGAATGACCCTGATTGTTTTTAACTTGAAATGGGCTAGAGATGTTTCAATTGAATAAACCGCCCTCGCAGCCAATAGAACATTCATCTACCCCACTCTTGCAACCTTTCTACAGCTCTTTAAGAAAATACCTCTACTCAAAATTCCGTGCTCCCGTATCTGCTGCTAGATTGGAATTCACTATTTTAAAAAATCCTCTTAAAAACAATATGAGTTGGCAGGTCAATGGCTGCCTATTTTTTCTGCCAGAAAGGTCAAAAAAATTAAATGTTATAATGACTATTTTAATTTTGGCCTAGACACCGCTTTCTGTGTTCCCAAGAGTTACGTTTGATTGCAGCTAAAGAAAAAATAGCTAAATTTGAGTTTTTAATTTTATCTTTTAATAAGAATTACACCCCCATCAAATTCAAATAAACAGTAAGATAAATTTAAAAATAAGTTACCCATTCATTAATAAAATTATATGAAAATTGCAGTTATAGGTGCTTCTGGCTTGGTTGGACAGGAGATTTTGCGCTTACTTGAAATAAGAAATTTCACATTTCATGATTTAATTCCTGTGGCCTCCCCTAAATCTATTGGTAAAATGGTTCAGTGTAAGGGCCAATCCTATCGCATCATCGGTATGGAAGATGCCATCGCATTGAAACCTAAAATAGCTATTTTTTCTGCAGGGGGAGGAACTTCTCTAGAATGGGCACCAAAATTTGCTGAAATTGGCACCGTAGTTATTGATAATTCCTCTGCTTGGAGAATGGACCCAACGAAAAAATTAGTGGTCCCCGAAGTCAATGGACATGTCCTTACTGCAAAAGATAAAATCATTGCAAATCCCAATTGCTCGACCATTCAAATGGTTTTGCCTTTATTGTATTTACATGAACATTATCGTATCAAACGTATTGTCGTAAGTACCTATCAATCTATTACAGGTACAGGTAAGGCAGCCGTGGATCAAATGGAAGATGAACGGGCAGGTGTCAAAAACCCTAGAATGGTATACCCGTATACTATAGATAAAAATGTATTACCACACATCGATATGTTCCAAGCTAATGGTTATACCAAAGAGGAAATGAAAATGACCCTCGAGACTAAAAAAATCATGAATGATGATCAGATTCAAGTAACCGCTACCTGTGTGCGCATACCTACCGTAGGGGGGCATTCTGAATCCGTCAATATTGAATTCAAAAAAGATTTTGAACTTGCCAAAGTCCGCGAACTCATTACCCAAACACCTGGTTGCATTGTAGCGGATGACCCAAAAAATAACCTCTATCCCATGCCCATCAGTGCCTATCAAAAAGATGAGGTTTTCATTGGTAGAATTCGCAGAGACGAGAGCCAGAAAAATAGCCTCAATATGTGGATTGTTGCAGATAATTTAAGAAAAGGTGCCGCCACAAATGCTTTGCAAATTGCGGAATATATTGTGACCCATCAACTGATATAGCATATCCCTTAACGGTGAATTTTATGACTTTTTAATCAAGAATGAAATTCAACAGTTTATACGTGACCATGAATATGCCGACATCAATACTTTACTGCTCAATCCACCAAAGCTTATTCAAGCCTGGAAAAAAGAAGTAATAGCTTCACTCGTCGCTCGTAAAAAATACAAAACTAAACTACCAAACACCAAATATTTATTACCCTTCGTCCTTTAAGACCTTACCGGTGGCATGGGTATTGACTTTATAGCCCTTGCCACACATTTTGATACCTCATATTACGTCGAACAAAATAAAGATTTATGCCCCCGATTTTCGATAAATTAAAAACTTTTAGAGCCGGGTCACATCAACATTCAACATGAGTCTGCTGAAGAAGCTTTAGCTCACCTAAAAACTTCAGAAGTTATATACCTTGATCCAGCCCGACGAAACGTTGGTCAAAAAAAATATTTCAATTTGACGATTGCACCTCTAATATTCAGCCTTTACTCTCCGAGTTAAGAAAAAAATCACAATCAATCATGATCAAAGCTTCCCCCATGATTAACCTTTCAAAGGGCCTTCTAGACCTTGGGTCCGTAGCTGGAATACACATCATCAGTGTCCGCAACGAATGTAAAGAGATTGTCTCCATACTCAACAATGAAAGTTACACCCCGCCCGACGCTATATTGTGTTAATCTAGACAGTCTTCATCCACTCCTACAAGGAAATCGCACTGTAGAAAAAAGCCTGCGTATTGAATACTGCATGCCGAAGAATATTATTGTAGATCCCAATACTTCCATATTAAAAGCAGATCTTTTAAAAACCATAGGGCATCACTATGGCCTTTCCAAAATTGCTATTAACACCCATTTTTTACCTCAGATAAAAAATTATCCGCTCTCTGCTGGGGAGCTCAAAAGCCAATGGAGTCTAAGTGATGGTGGAAATTATTTTATCTTAACGTTTAGAAATCAAGAAAACGAGGCCCAATGTTGGCTGACAGAAAAAATAGATTAACCCATAAACTGATCTTGCCATAAGATTTTTAACCGCCGCCCTTTACTCAGAACAAAGACTATTACTATTTAATCTTTAGTCAGTATTAATTTTAGTATAACTCTTTGAAAAAATCATCCCATCTTTTCGGAAAAGATGGGCATTGGTTTCAAATTCTTTAGCTAAAATTAATGTGTTTAAGGGTTCCAGTTGACGTGCGGCTATGCGTGTGCTCATCCCAAAAAAGACATACATTAATTTGATTAATTGCTTACTCCACCAGGTAGTATACTGAAAGTCTGAAACAAAAAGACGCCCCTTTTTTTTCAGTATCCTCGCTATTTTATCCAGCACTTCTCTCAATTGAAAAGGGGTGAACACATCGAGAAAAAAAGGACACATTACTACGTGAGTACTTTCATCCTCCAAGGCATATTCTAAAAAATCTGCACAAATAAACTGTACGTTAGCAAGAGTCGAAGTCTGGGCTAATTTGATCATCTTAGCAGACTTTTCAATGAATATAACGCGATCAACATGTGTCAAATGATTTAAAATCTTACCAGACCCTCCCCCTAATACCACTACGGTATCTGATTTATTTAAGGTATCCAGCCACTGGATACTCGCTTGATAAAGTCTTTCTCCAAAAATGAGTTTTGCCATAAAGTCATAACACCACGAAATTCCATCAAAGTCATTTTCCTTCACCATAAAAAGATCAAAGGATAAAAAAATATAGCATCGGCATAAATACGATAGCGCTCGGCTGACACAAACCAAGCCGGCCGCAATAAGATGATCGCAAGTTGTAGAGAAGAAAATAGGTATATAATCTCGAAATACATAAAATACGGATGATAATAAGTGATAATGATAATAAATAGTGCTGAAATAATGAGTAATCCCCCCAATAATTGGAACGTGCGTCTTTTACCAATCGACAAAGACAAAGACCCAAATTCATTAAAGCGATCTTCCTCCAATTCAAACGTTGAAATTAAAACAATGTTGACAAAAGCCAATAATGCAAGTTGCATCGAAAGGAGTCCATGTATCCCCTCTAATTGGTCCATCTGAATGAGAGGAAATAAAAATATGCCTCCACCATAGAGAAGTGCCACAATTATTTCTTTGGCTAAAAAAGCTGATAATCCTGCAGATAAGATCAAATATACCAAGCACATCAGTGCAACGAGTAAACCCGATTGGATCAATTCTCGCGGTAAATAAAACAACAGGGTCAATCCCAATAAGCCTACAAATAGTGCGGTTACAATAATCGCCTTTTGATTTTTTTTATAAAAAATTCTCCTCGCGCCCTTTTGATGTGATTTAAGGGTCGCATCTCGCAGATGGTCCAGGGTATAAATGAGCCAAATACATACCGCCAGAGCCAATGATACTGCGATAGGGACCTCCACATTTAGTTGGTCTCCTATAAAATTAAGAAAGATTACCCCGCCCAGCACAATGTCAAGGGAAAGCCATCTTATGTATTTTAAAATTTCCATCATCTCAGTTTTACCTGAAGTTCGGAAATAAATCTTTAAGATTCTTTTGCAAGCGCTTCTGCACCACCAACAATCTCCAATATTTCCTTTGTAATCGCCGCTTGCCGCGTTCTATTGTAAGTAAGTTTAAGTTCCTTTAAGAGCTCACCTGCATTATCTGTAGCTTGACCCATAGCGGTCATCCGTGCTCCATGTTCGGAAGCATTGGATTCTAACAATCCTTTATAAAATTGTATTTTCAGAGAATTAGGAATAATCTCATTGAAAATGAATGCTTCATTTGGCTCAGCGATAAAGTCAATGTTTTGAGCATTGGTCCCCTCTGAAGGATCTATCGGAAGAATGGGCAAAAACTGTTCGTTTCGTATGATCTGAGTAGCCACATTTTTAAATTCATTGAAGATAATTTCTATTTGATCATATTCTTGAGATACGAAAGACTTCATGGTATGCTCTGCGGCGGCACGCACATGATCGAAATCAAGCGAGTTGAAAAGATCATAATAAGTATCTATGATTGAATAACCCCTTTTCTGATAATATTCAAAAGCTCTTTTACCTATTGGAAGAATGTTTAAATTGCCCGAAGCTTCAATTTGACTGTATTTCTCGGCAATTAAACTGCGGGTATGCTTAAAAATATTACTATTAAACGCACCACACAATCCTCTATCAGAACTGATCACGACCAGAAGTACCGAATTGATATCACGTTCCTGCCCATAAGGATTGTCTACGGATTGAGTATCAACGGCACTCGAAACGTTCTGCATAACCCCGTCTAACTTCTCAGCATAGGGACGCATCTGCATGATTCGATCCTGTGCCCTGCGCAACTTGGCTGCCGCAACCATTTTCATGGCTTTGGTAATTTGCTGCGTAGAAGTAACCGATTGAATCCTACCTTTAACTTCTTTTAAATTTGCCATTGACCTCTATTACGCTATGATTTTGGATGCAATGTTATGGGCTACTTGCTCGATAGCACCCATCGCCTCGTCAGATAGCTTACCTGCTTTCAAATCCGCCAAAGCTTTGGCGTGACTCCCAAGCATCGTCGAAGTAAATTCTGCCTGAAACTCTGTGATTTTTTGTTCAGGAACTTTGTCTAAAAATCCTTTGGTTGAAGCATATAAAATGGCTACTTGAAGTTCAACCGATACCGGTGAGTATTGGGGTTGCTTCAGTACCTCTTGGTTTCTTCTTCCCCGATCAATAACTAATTTGGTCGCTGCATCTAAATCAGAACCAAACTTTGAAAATGCCTCCAACTCTCTGAATTGAGCTTGATCAAGCTTCAATGTTCCAGAAACTTTTTTCATCGACTTGATTTGTGCCGATCCCCCTACTCGTGATACAGATATTCCCACATTAATCGCTGGACGAATACCCGAATTAAATAAATTGGTTTCTAAGAAGATCTGACCATCTGTAATCGAAATTACATTAGTAGGTATATAGGCTGAGACGTCACCTGCCTGCGTCTCAATGATGGGCAATGCGGTCAGGGATCCCCCTCCTTTTACAATTCCTTTTAATGATTCTGGCAAATCATTCATTTGAGCCGCGATCTCATCATTATTGATGACTTTAGCTGCACGTTCTAGTAAACGAGAATGCAAATAAAATACATCCCCTGGATACGCTTCTCTACCTGGAGGTCTTCGAAGTAAAAGCGAGACTTCCCGATAAGAAACAGCTTGCTTGGAAAGATCGTCATATATGACCAGCGCAGGTCGTCCCGTATCACGAAAAAACTCACCTATGGCTGCTCCGGTGAATGGTGCGAAAAATTGCATTGGTGCCGGATCAGCTGCCGAAGCATTGACAATGACCGTATAATTCATTGCCCCATTCTTCTCGAGCGCAGAATAAATCCCGGCTACTGTTGATGCCTTTTGACCTACGGCAACATATATACAATATACTGGCTCACCTTTCTCATAAAATTCTTTCTGATTGATAATCGTATCAATGGCCACGGCAGTCTTACCCGTCTGGCGATCTCCAATAATTAATTCTCTTTGACCTCTACCAATAGGGATCATGGCGTCAATCGCTTTTATCCCTGTTTGTAAAGGCTCACTTACCGGCTGCCTAAAGATCACCCCAGGTGCCTTCCTCTCGATCGGCATTTCATAAAGATCACCTGTAATCTCTCCCTTACCATCAATCGGCTTGCCTAAGGTATCAACTACACGCCCTATCACACCGTCACCTACTTCCACAGAACCAATGCGGCCAGTTCTTTTGACGGTATCACCCTCTTTAACCCCACTAGATTCTCCCAATAAAACCGCACCCACATTATCTTCTTCCAAATTTAAGACCAATGCATTGAGTCCATTCTCTAGTTCTAATAACTCACCTGCTTGGGCATTAGATAATCCATAGATTCGGGCTACACCATCACCTACTTGAAGGACGGTACCTACTTCTTCTAACTCAGCTTCTGACTTAAAATTTGAGAGTTGCTCTCTTAAAATTGCTGAAACCTCATCGGGTCTAACATCTGCCATAATACTAATTTTTATAGCCTAAAAGACTAATTTTATGATTATTTACTTTCTTGATCAAATTTTAATTTCAATTTATTCAGAGCTCCTTTGACACTTTGATCGATCTGACGATCATCCATGGTCAGAATATAACCCCCAATAATATTTTTCTCAACTTCCGCACTTAATAAAGGATTTTTGCCGGAAATATCTTTTACCAACTCTTCCACAGAAGATTTTAATGTCGTTGTTAAGGCCATGGCCGTCATTACATGTGCCGGCTGAAAACCTCGCACTTCATTAAATACATTGATAAATTCTCGGGCAATCTGAGGCAAAATTTTCTCCCTATTTTTACGCACGATGAGATTGAACATCGCTAAGGTTAATTTTGAAACCTTCCCCTCAAATATTTTTACCAAAATCTCGCCTTTTTTTAGATGAGGAATAACTGGACTTTTGAGCATATTCAGGAAAGCCATATTTCCTTTACAAACAGCCAGAAATTGCTCCATATCTGATTTCACGATGTCCACTGATTTTTGCTCATCAGCTAACTTAAGCAATGGTGTAGCATAACGTTTGGCTATCCTGGTTTCAGACATATTAATTTACTTTAACTTCTTTTAAAAACTTTTCAACAAGCTGTTGCTGCGATGGGTCATTGTTTAACTTTTCGCGAATTAATTTTTCGGCTATATCTAGTGACAATGTAGAGACTAAGTTTTTTAATTCTGACAAAGCTGCATTCTTTTCGCCTTCGATGATACTTTTTGCATCTAAAATCATTTTTTCCGAAATTTTGGAAGTTTCTGATTTCGCATCATCTTTTATTTTATTGGCAAAGATGGTGGCGTCTTTGAGTAATTGGTCTCGTTGAACACTTGCTTCTTTTAACACCATTGCATTGTCTGCTTTGATCTGCATCATCTCTTCTCGTGCCAACTCTGCAGATTTAATGGAATCTTCAATCATGGATTCTCTCGTACGAAGTGCCTCAGTCACCGGCTTCCAAACAAATATTGCCAATATGGTCAGTACAATTGAGAAAACAATCAACTGCCAAAATAACAAACCGTAATCAGGTATTAAAAGATCCATATTTTTATTTTTTTTGTTCAAAAATAAGGAATTAACCAACACCTAATGTGAATGATTAATTCCTTTGAATTGTTAAGCCGCAGCGGTCCCTGCTGTATAAATTAGGAAACATACGACTACGCCAAATAAGGCGATAACCTCAACTAGAGCTGCAATGACAAGCATAGCTGTTTGGATTTTACCGAAAGCTTCAGGCTGACGTGCCATGGCTTCCATTGCGGATCCTCCGATTTGACCGATCCCAATACCAGCGCCTATAGCGACAAGACCCGCACCGATACCAGCGCCCATTACTGCAAACTGCATGTCCATTAACATTGAAAGTAACATATTTATATATTTAAAAAGTGAACATTTTCTTTAATGGTGCTCTTCTACCGCCATACCTATGTAGAGCGAAGTGAACATCGTAAAAACATATGCTTGTATCGTAGCTACAAGCAATTCTATTATCGTAATCAAAGTAACAATGACCGTACTTCCAAAACCTATAGTCCAAGAATGGAATATGAAAGTCAGACTTACCAAACTCAACACAACAATATGTCCTGCCGTAATCGAAACAAAAAGTCTCACCATCAAAGAAACTGGCTTGGTAAGGACACCTATAAGCTCTACAGGTAATATGATGGGTCTCAACCACCAAGGCACTCCTGGAGTCCAAAAAATGTGTGACCAGTAAGCCCTATTACCACTAAAGTTAGTAATAAAAAAGGTGCCAAGGGCCAATACGGCCGTAACAGCAATGTTTCCTGTCATGTTGGCTGCTCCCGGTATGAGTCCCAGTAAGTTTCCAAACCAAATGAAAAAAAATAGGGTCAATAGGTAGGGTAAATATTTTTGATAATTATCTCCTATGCTTGGCTTCACCACTTCATCTCGAATGTATATGATTACTGGCTCGAAGAGGGATTGAACCCCCTTTGGCGCCTTACCTGCATTTTTCTTGTATCCACGAGCAACCGCGAAGAAAACCAACAGCATAATAGTCGCATCTATGAAAATAAATAAAACATTTTTAGTTATTGAAAAGTCGTAAACAGGCTGACCGTCCGCCCTTGATATGTGTTCATGTGATAATAGATAACCTTTATAGGCTACTTCTTCATGTGCATTATTGAAAAAATTACTGGAGGAAAAAATCATCAAACCGTCAGGCTCAGAATACAGGATAATCGGAAGCGGTACGACCATACCATGAGTAATCTCCCAACCATGGGCGTCTTTGATGTGGTGATTGATCATATCCCCTGGATTGAATCCTTCTCCTTCGGAAGCATCAGATGCATAGGCTTGCTGAAGGCTACTCATCGAAAATAAACAAATTAACCCGCAAATAATCAGTTCTTTACAAATTTTGAACGCACCGTTCTTCGTCATATTTTTTTTCACCACTCAATTTTGCTGCAAGTTAAACCATACATAGCGTAATTCAAATACAAGGTGCGCCAAATAAAGGACAATTATTTCGAAAGACAAAAGCTGAAAATTTTGATCCTTGATGAGTAAAAAAAATATCAATAAAAGAACAGCAGTCAACAATCTAAAAACCGTAGCCCCTAAAAAATAAACTACGGATGTATCTACTTTTTTTCGGGCCATAACAAACATCCAAGAAATAATCATGGATTGGATAAAGAAAAATCCAATAATTCCTGCGGATTCTCGATGCAATGGGAAGGGCAATTGCTCTTCAAATTTCCAAAGAATAGTAAAAACGGTACTGAGCGCAACCGATTGGCAGAAAAACTTCATTTTGAAGTCTTCTTAATCAAATACCATAAAGAACCAAAAACACCGAATAGTATCGCTATCACTAAGAAAATGGGCCATTGAAGCTCAAATTTCTGATCAATGAAGTTACCTAGCCAAAAAATTGTCAAATTGAAGGTGAAGAGCTGAAAAGACAACCCTGCAAAACTCCCTAAACTTGTTTTAATATCAGGATTCGGCTTTTTTGAGGAAGGGTACAATTTCTTCTTTCTTCTCTTTTTTTTCTTTTCTGTCTAATTGCTTAGGATCTGAAGGCTCTTGAATTACTATGTCCGCGAACTTAACCCCCATTCTACATTTCCCATTAAATTGAGACCCTATTTCTATAACTAGTTTATTGACAGTTAGATCTCCTTTAATAGTGGCCGAAGATTTCAACGTCAGTTGCTCGGCGATTTGAACATTCCCTATTATGGTACCTGCAAACTCTGCATTGTGCGCTAATATATTCCCCTGAATTACGGAGGAACTCCCTAAGGCCAATTTTGCGCGTGTGGTAACATCCCCAATAATTTTTCCTTCTACTCTAACATTTCCATCCGCCCGTAGATTTCCTGTTAAAATAGTGCCTTTAGAAATAATGTTACTTGAATTACTTGGATCTTCCATATTTTTTTGCTTATTATTATTCCACATATTTTATCTAACATTTACATAAATTTCTGGGTTTACTGCTCGTTCTTTGAACCAAAGCTCAAAATGTAAATGGGGTCCTGAGGTAAGCTCTCCTGTATTACCTATTATAGACACAATTTCACCCGATTCTACAAAATTACCAACACTTTTTAATAATTCCGAATTATGCTTGTAAATAGATATCAAATTACCGCTGTGTTGGATAACCAAAACGTTCCCCCCATCTAGCGTCCATGAAGCCATAATAACGATCCCATCTGCCAAGGCCTTGATGGGTTCGTTTTCTTGAGAAACAATATCTATCCCAAAGTGATTCTCTTTCGGATCAAAGTTATTGGTGATAATCCCTTCTAAAGGCGTAAAAAAGACTATTTCACGTAGTTCATCCTCTGATCGATTAAAATTAAGAGACACCAAACCTAGATCTGAACTCTCATATTCAGCCCTAAACTGAGAATCCAACGGACTTAGGGCAGGCGACAAATTAATATCTCCCAAGGTAGAAGTAGACAGTACTTTATTACTTGAAGACAAACTATCCAAATTTTGCCCCTCTAAGATATACTTCACGTTTTGAATATAATTATTTTTGACTTGAACTTCATTCTGTAAGGAATCCAACATCAGAGTTAAATTCAAAACCTGCCTATTGGCTTCCATTTCTGCATAACGAGGATCAAACCATTGTTTAAGTACCGTATTTACACTTAAAATAGACAAGGTCATTGATAAAATAAATATGAATGCCAACAATAAAATCAATCGGCCATAATTGAAAATAATGGTTCTTTTTTCTGAGAAATCCTCTTCGTTTCGTACGATAAGAAGATATCTATTCGTCAACCAGTTAGAAAATGTGCGTTTTTGAGACAAAAATTTTTGACTATTTTTATACAAATATATTAAAAGTCATTCTTTTATATTTGTATAATATTTTTTGCCCCGATACAAGTTTTCTAATTCAACCCGTAATTTGAACCTTTTGCGATATTTTTTGACTCCCTTATTTGTTATTGTCCTAATAGTGCCCACTTTAGGTCAATCGAACGGAGTTATCAATTCTGGATATCACGACCTCACAGCACATTATAATGGCTACTTTATTGCTCGCGAAAAAATCAAAGAAATTGAAGCTGGAATTTTTAATAAATACAAATGGAACTATAATAGAACTCTCCCTGTTTTTGCCCCTTTTGATACCACAGATTCGAAATCATTAGAAGCTACCTTATTAGAATGCATAGAAAAAGCCTCTATCGCCATCCAAAGACATCCAGAATCAAAATGGCAAGATGATGCTTACATTCTCGTTGGAAAAGCCCGCCTTTACGGTTCCGAATTTCCCGAAGCCATCGAAACCTTTAAGTGGATTAATAAATTCGGCGAAAACAAAAATATACAACATCTTGCCTTATCTCAACTCATCAGAACTTTCTGTGAGGCCTACGAATATCAAAATGCACAAGCCGTTATTGCCTACCTGGAAAACGAAAAAATATCTGATGATAATATGCTTATCTACTATTTAAATAGGGCCTATTACTATCAAAAAATTGAAGAAAATACAGCCGCAGCCGAAAATTTAGAAATGGCAGTAAAGTATCTAAAACGCAACCCAGATAGAGCTAGAATAGAGTTCATAGCCGGTCAAACCCATCAGAAAATAAAAGATGATCTAAGTGCCTTTCGTTTTTATAGAAAAGCTATGAAACATAGCAAAAGTTATGAACTTTCTTTTTTCTCAAAACTCTACATGGTTGAAGTGACACCTATCGATGATCTTTCTTACGAAAAAAAGACCCTCAAGCATTTCAAAAAACTCTTAAAAGATCGCAAAAATACAGATCATAAAGATAAAATTTATTTTCGAATGGCCGAATATGAATTTAAGAAAGGAGCTTTAGATTTGGCTATTTTGAATTATAAAATGTCTATTGCTAACAATACCATTGATCCCCGACAAAAAGCTTATGCTTATCTAAAATTGGCTCAGATTTATTTCGATAATAAAATAGATTTCAGACTTGCCAAAGTATATTATGACAGTACAATGACCCTTTTACACAAAGACGAAAAAGAGTATGCAGCTTCATTGAGTAGAAAAGAAATTCTTAATGAATTTGTCACCCATATCAATACCATTTCAAAAAATGATAGCTTGATCAATTTGACCCTCATTAGCAATGATTCCTTAGATGTTTTGGTCAATGCAGTACTTGATAATCAAGAAATTGAAACCAAAAAAGCCAAAGTACAGGCAAAAAAAGAAGCCCGCGCTTCCAATAATGTCCAATTTTACAACAATGAAAATCAGGTAGCCCTTTCGGCATCGACACAAGGAGAATGGTATTTTTACAACAGTCTTGTTGTGAGTAAAGGATTGGCATATTTCAAACAAAAATGGGGTCAAAGAAGTTTAAATGATCATTGGAGAAGACAAAATAATAGTAATAATTCCTCAACTAATCCTGAGGTTTTGGCGTCACAGATTAATTCTAAAGACAATACAAAAGACACAGAAGAAAAAAATTCCAAGTTCGATATAGTTGAAGCAAAAAATTCTTTATTAGCTGCTATCCCAAGAGATTCTATCCAATTAAATAAACTTCTAAATGAAATAGAAGAGGCATTGTACGAGCTTGGGAAAATTTATAATTTTAAGCTAAATGAGCCCCTCGATGCTATACATTCTTTTAATAAGCTCATCAACAGATTCCCGAAGGGTCCCTACCATGCAGAAGTCCTCTATCAACTTTATTTACTCAATAAAGAATATGACTCATTAGCAAGTCTCAGTGCGGCTGATCAGCTTGTTTTGTCTTATCCTGATTCTATTTATGCCAAACTTATAATCAATCCCAATTATATTGAAGACAATGACCGGTTAACCATTGCGTTACAAAAAGTTTATAAAACCGCCTATCATCACTACAATAATGGTGCTTATAAAAAATCTATGTCATTGATTGACAGTGCTTTGTCATCTGAAATGGAAAACGCATTTGTAGACTATTTATTACTCTTAAGAGCCCTCTGTTTTGGGAAGACTGATGGTATTTATAAATACCAATTTGAATTAAATAATTTTATCGAGGATCAACCCACGAGTGAATTAATTGAATATGCGAAAGAACTTATTACCGTTTCCGAAGCCTTTCAGATTAATCTATTCAGCGCTTCAAAAGCAAAGTATATCAAGAATACTGATCGAGAACATTATTTTCTTTATTTATATCCATCGGACATTGATCTCAAAACCTCTGTCTCATCCTTGATAGATGATTACCTTAGCATTCAAGATTCAAACCTCATTGCTGGTAATATGGTTTTCGATAAAACCTATTCTATTGCAATGGTAACACCCTTTAGTAATCTAGAAGCTGCACAAAAATTTCGTTCTGAAATTGAAGTAAATCTGTTTGATTCCGCTGAAAAAGAAAAATGGATCAACCTTATCATGACCAAAGAAAATTTTGACATCTTTTATAAGACTAAAGACTTAGACTCCTACCTTACATTTTTTGATAAGTATTATTAGCATGAATCAAAAAAAATATGTCCGTATGATGAGCCTTTTATTCTGGCTTTTATTCTGTTCCATATTTATAGGTGCGCCCACATTTATTTATATGGTCAAAAATGATACTCTGGGCCTTTTTGGAGGACTTCCTAGTTTAAGCGATTTAGAAAAACCCAAAACAGATTTATCATCCGAATTGATAAGTGCTGACGGCGTATCTCTTGGAAAATATTTTAGGAAAAATCGGACGGCCATATCTTACGATGAACTTTCTCCTGAATTAATCAGTACCTTGTTGGTAACCGAAGATTATAGATTTAAAGAGCATTCGGGAATAGATCTTAAAGCTTTGCTTCGAGCGATTTTAGGAAAATTAACCTTCCAATTTAAAGGTGGTGGGAGTACGCTGACCATGCAATTAGCAGAAAATTTATATGGTACCAATTCTCAAAATCAAGGGGCGATTTATACTATTTCTAGTTTAGGGCAAATTGTTACCAAATTGAAAGAGTGGATTATCGCCTTCCAACTGGAACAGTCGTATACCAAAGAAGAAATTCTCGCCATGTATTTAAATACAGTGGAGTATGGCTCTAATTCCTTTGGCATACAAGTTGCTGCACAAACCTTTTTTAACAAACTCCCCTCAGAACTCGATTACCAAGAATCAGCCAGCCTCATTGGATCCATCAATAAGCCTACCCGTTACAATCCTGTTTATAATCCCAACGATGCCAAAGCCAAAAGAACGGAAGTATTATATAACCTTTTAAAATATGATATTATTGAAAGGCCATTATACGACTCATTAGTCCAAAAACCACTCCTTCTTAATTATAAAGTGGACAATCAGCACCAAGGACTGGCCACCTATTTTCGCTCAGTGATCAGGAATAGACTGATGAATTGGTGTGAAGAAAATGGTTATGACCTTTTCAATGATGGACTAAAAATATATACCACCTTGGACAGCCGATTACAAAAGTACGCAGAGACAGCCGTTACCGAAGAAATGAGTCGTTTACAGGCTTTATTCGAAGTGCATTGGGAGGATAAAAATCCCTGGATAGATAAAAATAATCAAGAAATCAAAGGTTTTTTGGAAAATGCTATCAAACGAACGGCCACTTACAAGAATTTACAACTTAAATTTTCAGATGCCCCTGATTCGGTCAAATATTATTTGGAGCAACCTAAAAAAATCAAAGTTTTCTCATGGGATGGAGAAAAAGATACCCTCTTGAGCCCGCTCGATTCTATGCGTTATTATAAGCGCTTTCTACAGGCCGGGTTTTTCGCGATGGATCCAAATTCTGGTCATGTTAAAGCTTGGGTTGGCGGCATTGATTATAAATATTTCCAATATGACCACGTAAAGCAAGGCAAGCGTCAACCCGGGTCTACCTTTAAGCCTATTGTATATACCGCTGCCATAGACAATGGCTATTCGCCGTGCTATGAAGTCGTAGATGCTGCTGTCAGCTACGCCGTACCTGGACAAATTCCCCCTGTCTGGCGTCCAAATAATTCGTCCGGCAAATACAGCGGAGAAGTCATGACGATCAGACAAGCAATGGCCAGATCTGTAAACTCCATTACGGCTTTTATTATGAGTAAGGTCGGACCAAGCAATGTAGTTGATTACGCTCGAAAATTGGGATTTACCAGTCCCCTGAATGCGGTCCCCTCATTATGCCTTGGTACAGATGATGTTTCTCTTTATGAACTGGTCGGCGCCTATGCTACTTTTGTCAACAAGGGAAATTTTACTAAACCTGAATACATAACTAAAATTGCTGACAAAAATGGAAACATTCTACAACTTTTCATTCCTGAAACACGAGAGGCGTTGAACGAGCAAACAGCTAATCTGATGTTACATATGCTCAAAGGAGCCATAGAAGAGCATGGTGGATCAGGAGTATCGCTTGATCCTTGGTTAAAAGAGAATAACGATATAGGTGCTAAGACAGGTACCACACAAAATGGTTCAGATGGTTGGTTTATAGGCGTCACCAAAGACCTAGTAGCTGGCACATGGGTAGGAGGAGATGAGCGGAGTATTAGATTCAGGGAATGGATTTTAGGTCAAGGGGCGCGCACTGCCCGACCCATTTGGCAAAACTTCATGCTAAAAGTCTATCAGGACTCCGCGCTCGATTATGAGCGAGCACCCTTCGCTCCACCCTCAACACAAATCAACGTCGAATTAGATTGTAATATTTATAAAGGTACCTACGGAAAAGATTCAACCTATTATGACATCGTCAAGGAAGGTGATATATTCTAAATGGAACATTTTCAATTTGATAAAACTTCTTACAATCATATCCCCAAAGAACCAGGTATTTATAAATTTTTTCATACTTCAGGAACCCTTCTATATGTCGGCAAAGCTAAGGTTTTGAAAAATCGAATAGCTAGCTATTTTACTAATAAAAACTTACTCAATAAAAAAACACAACGACTAGTCAGTCAGATCGATACCATTGAGGTCACCATTGTAAATTCTGAATACGATGCCTTGCTGTTAGAGAATAACCTCATTAAAGAAAATCAGCCTAAATTCAATATCTTATTAAAGGACGATAAAACATTCCCTTTTCTGGTGGTTACCCGCGAGCGATTTCCAAAAATATATTCTACACGGAAAGTAGACCCTGATAAGGGGACCTATTTCGGACCTTACACCAGCGTACGAGCCATGCATAAAGCTTTGGACCTAATCAGTAAACTTTATCATGTAAGATCATGTAGTCTCAACCTTTCAGAGAAAAACATTAGTAACTTGAAATTCAAAGTATGCCTCGAATATCATATCGGAAATTGTTTAGGCCCCTGCGAAGGCCTCCAATCTGAAAAAGATTATTTAAAGGAAATCGATCAAGCCAAGCACATCCTCAAAGGCCGCATTCACCCCATTAAAATACGGCTGAAGGAAGATATGAACCACTCAGCCGATCTCCTAAAATTTGAATTGGCCGCTGAATATAAGTCTAAGTTGCAATTACTGGAAACCTTTCAATCCAAATCATTGATTGTCAATCCGAGTATCACAGATATTGATATTGTCACCATCCTTAGTGGAGAAGACATCAGTTATCTCAACTTTATGAAAATTGAAATGGGAACGATAAGAGCATCTGAAACTGTCTTGATTAAATCTCGACTCAAAGAGAAAACAGAGGAAATCATGGCCTACGCAGTACCTGTTCTCAGACAAAAGTTCAACAGCCACAGTCCTACCATCATTTCCAACTTCATTTTTGAGCTGACCAACATCAATATCATTATACCACAAATAGGTGATAAGAAGAAATTACTAGATCTTTCTCTAAAGAATGCATTTATGTTCAAGCAGAATCATCTGCGAATTAAAACAAAACAACAAGACGATTCAGAACGTACCCTACGACAATTGCGAGATGATCTAAGGTTAAAATCTATTCCTCGAGTTATCGAATGCTTTGACAACTCCAACATACAAGGCACCCATCCCACCGCGAGTATGGTATATTTTAAGAATGGAAAACCCTTAAAACAGCAATATCGCCATTATAATATCAAAACCGTAATTGGCCCTGATGACTTCTCTTCAATGACCGAAATCATACACCGCAGATATGAACGCCTATTAACAGAGAATAAGGATCTACCTGATCTCATCGTAGTAGATGGGGGGAAGGGCCAACTCAGTGCTGCTTGTATCTCCCTAAAAAGCCTAAGCATATACGGCAAAATCCCCATTATCGGAATTGCCAAAAGATTGGAGGAAATTTATTTTCCCGAAGATTCAATCCCTATTTACCTCAGCAAGAAATCCTCTGCCCTTAAATTGTTACAATTTATCAGAGATGAAGCCCATAGATTTGCAATTAACCACCACCGTAACATTCGTTCAAATGATTCTATTACATCAATACTCGATGGTATACCAGGTATAGGCCCTAAAAATAAGGTCCTTTTACTTACAAAATTTAAAACACTAAGCCAAATTCGGAAAGCCCCCGTCTCTGTTCTGACAAATGCTATAGGCAATAAGTTGGCAGTAAGGCTGCATAACTATTTCAACAAAAAAAAGGGAATCCAATAACTCCCTTTTATAATACTGTATGTAGATATTACTTAATTCTCCCACAAATTACTCTCGTACTCCATCAATTCCATCTCGGCTTGTTGCTGTAATATCAATGCCATCATGGGATCCTCAGCAATTTGGTCGGCATACATCTGTCTAATGTCTAAATTCTGAGAATTAGATACCCCTATTATCGGTGCATTGAAGAGTCTCAGTTCCAATGCATCAGCTAAATTTACATGCGCACCTGGATTTTGCTCGTTAAACCAGTATGCTTTGTCTTTATAGGGTCCTCTGAACAATTTGACAACATCGTCATATCTAAAACTGGCTACCTTTTTTTCAAATTGAATTTCATAATTTGGATTGGCAGGAATACCTATGGTGAGCGCCCTGATGTAATAATACATTCTTGATCTCATACGATCAAAAATAAGGTCCTCTCTAATATAAATCTTATTAAATTCAGTCGGATCAATATTACTATAATTTTTCCCATCACCCTCAGTCTCCTCTTCTGCCTCATCCCCAAAACCACCCCCAAAACCGAAATCATCACCGCCACCTTGAATCTCATATTGCAGTGCCGATATGAATTCATCATCAGGCATAGGTCGCAAACATGAATCAGACATATAGGGCTGGAGCAATCCATCTTTGGCTCCTTGAATCATTAGAGCCGACAGCTCCGAATTTTTTGAATTAAATGGTCGATTTTGTCTCTGCGTCAGGTTTAATCTCCTAAACAGCGTTTTTTTCCAAAAAATATGAATAGGATCAATCTCTGGTTTGATTATCTCAGCGGCCGCCACTGGTGGTTCCACCCGTTGTGCCTGTACTTCCATAAGAATTACAAGTAAATAAAAACTAAATAACAATTTTTTCATCTTTCTTAATTTTTAAATCTATTTTAATGGGATTGACATACTTCGATTGTATGCGTTGAAATTTTCAACATTCCCTTTAAAATTTTGTCTTTTCACCTGCTTAAATTCTAATACCAATATATCTCCCTTGCGCGCCGAAGAAGCAATGGCAGATAAGTTTAATTTACCACTTCCTTTAACACTCTGCCTTCCTATCCCTCCACTCACCAAAGTAGCCACTATTTGAGATACTTGAAATTTAGCATCATCCGGCAAAAACTCTTTAAACCCTGCATCTGGAATTGCTCTTATAGATAATCTCGATGTTTTGGCAGGAATTCCCTTCGAAAGGTCGACCTCTCCTCGATCCGAAAAAGCCTTAATTTCAACCGCTGGGATAGGTCTCACGCCAAAAGTTCTTGAACCAATTCTATTGCCATTGCTAGAAACGCTCAAAACCACTTCTTTTGAATTGGGTACTATCGTCACCGCACCCGCCGTTGCCCCTTTAATGGTAGTCCCTCCTTTTGCTGAAAATGCAGGATTATAGGTAGTTCCTAACGCAGGTACTTGAACATCTAACTTATTTCCACAGTTAAAATAAAGTGCCCCTACCGACGCCGATTGAATCTGAATAACTGGCTTCATTACAAAATATTCCTCAATGCTTGAGTACGTTGTATCTCCTCCACCGGGTAAATCAATGGTGATGGCCGCTTCGAAGGTTTGACGCTTTTGCATTTCTTTTCCTGAAAATTTTGCAGAAGCGGTAAACTCAACGAGGCCCACACCACTTTCGACTTTGATCGGTTTACCGTTATAAGTCATTGTCGGCACAATTGCTGAAGCTGAGGCTGCGATGAACATTTCTGCTTTATAAGGCGTTCCCGCTGCAACATATTTCGACTCAGGTCTAACCATAGCCACAATCTGGTCAAAAGCAATATCTCCAGCGCCCACTTTGGACGACAAAAAAGCCATCGCCCGGGTTTCATAACTCAAAATTTTCGATTGGAAGTCGGCAACAGTCGCAAGACAAGCTGGCGTTGGAGAATCGGAGAATGCAAGTTGTGCAAATGCTTTTCCCTGCTGATTAGGATCTTTATTGTAAACCGGATCATCAACCGCATCGACTGCAATTGGCTTAAATTTCGAAAGTTCTGATTCTGGCGCACCAAATTCATCCATAATAGATTTAATCTCTTCAGCAAAACCATTTAATTGATCTTTTATCTCTTGACCCTTACCTTGACCTCCTTCTTCTACTGGCATCATGTAATGTCCCACCTTACTATAATCTGTTTTACCTGCCAAATGTTTTGCATCGCCGACATAACTAGGCTCGTATTCAATGTAACCACCTGTAATTGCAACCATGGTGTCTTTTAGTTGAAGCATTTTGGCCATCAACACTTCCGTTTTCTCATGAACTAATTGAGCCGCTTCCATAACCTTTAAATCAGCCTCACGATTGCCTGTTTCATCAACGGTCTTAACAATGCTCTCCATTATTTGGATATTTCTATCTTGGGTCTCATTATTTGCACTTACCAAGCTTTCATTAATAAAGACGAATTTATCAATAATGGTATTACTCACATTTAGCGCCAATAAAGCAGTCAGCACTAAATACATCATACCCACCATTTTTTGACGTCCTGTTTCTTTCCCTCCTGACATAATTTATCTTTTGTTCAGTTTAAATTAATTTGTTAAGAATCAACTTTTCATGGCAGTCAACATTCCGCCATAGACTTTATTTAAATTCTCAACATTAGAAGTTAATTGATTCAACTGTACTTGAAAAGCTGCCGTCTCTTTGCCCGCTTCTGCCATACTTTCTAACGCATCTGTAACATTAGAATAAAATTTATTCAATGCTTTGGTATGACTTTGAGAGTCTTGGAGTTCCATTTCATACAAGGCGTTCAAAGCACTCAAGCTTTTAGTTACCGTCAGTACTTGCGCTTGGTAATTCTTTGCTCCCTTAGATGCTTCTGACATGGCTCCCAATGCTTGCATGGACGTACCGTAGGATTTATTCATTTCTGTAAGCGTTTTTGATGCTGATCGCATGTTATCTGCATATTCATTGGTCGCCACCGCGGCATCACTGAGATTTGACATTTTACCTGCAGTGTCTGCAAGATTTCTCATACCATCACCCAATCCTTTGAGTAAGTCTGGCCCTATTTTAGCATCTTCCATAACTTTATCCATCTGTGCTGAAACACCTGTAGTGGCCGCTATCGGTGTGGCCCTTCTTTGGGGAGATGTAGCAGCCGGTCCATCGTAGTCAAGTGCAAGTTCGGGGTAGACTTTCGACCATTCAGGGTCAGGGTGTGGTGGTTCAAAAGCACTCAAAAAGAAAATTACTGCTTCAACAGTCAATCCTACACCTAGCATAATAGAAGATCCTGGTAAATGGAGGATTTTAAACATAGCGCCTACAATTACAACTGCCGCTCCTATACCATATACCTTGGGCATGATGGTAGTGAACAATAAGTCCATAAAGCCTCCTTTTTTCTCGCTCATATTTTTGTGGTTTTAGTTGTTAGATTATTAAAAATTAAATGATTGCGTCGATCTTCCGATATAAGACATAGCACATCTAAAGCCAAGTGAAGCTCGTGCCGTATCCTTATGCTCAAACTGTCGTGTTCCCGTTTCAATAAAATAAGCAATATCTTTCCAAGAACCTCCTCTAGTTACTTTTTCCGCTATTCTATCGTCGTAATAAGTCGGATTCAAATCCCACACCAACGGAACAGAAGAGGGGTTATAAGCATCTTCACACCATTCGGCAACATTACCTGCCATATCATAGAGCCCATAATCATTGGCGAAAAAAGTTGCCGTGGGCGCTGCGTAAGAGAATCCATCATCATAATAGTTTCCGCGACCTGGTTTAAAATTGGCGAGCAAACATCCCTTCATATTTCTCGCGTATGGATTGCCCCAAGGGTATTTAACCATGTCTCTTCCTCCTCTAGCCGCATATTCCCATTCTGCCTCAGACGGAAGTCGGAATTCAGGCATCAAGGGTAGGCCCTGCTCTTCTCTATAAGCATTTAAATAGTTAGTTCTCCACTCACAGAAGTATCTTGCTGCATTCCAGTTAACTCCAACAACAGGATAATCATCAAAAGCGGGATGTGACCAGTAGTAAGCTACCATAGGGTCACCCATGTGATGTGTAAAGTCACTCACCCATACCGTTGTGTCGGGAAGCACTTGTTCTAAGGTAACCCCCTCGGGCAACTCTATATCAGAGGCCTCAGCTAAATTTTCGGTCATCTGACGGTATTCGTTATTAGTTATTTCTGTGTCATCCATGAAGAAGGCACTAATCGTTATCTGTTTGTTGAAGTTGATTTGTGTTGCAGCAACATCTTCATCAGCTTGTCCCATGTGAAAGGTCCCTGCCCTCACCGCCATCATACCAAAGGGTCTGGTCATCTCCCACCCCTCCCGATCTGGGACACCGTAGACTTCTCCTCGATCTTTTGATGCGTCGCCACCAGATAACCCTCCTATCAAACTACAACTAGAAAAGGCCAAGACAAGCCCCAATATCTGAAATGAAGGCAATTTTTTATTTTTTTTAATTCTCATAATAAATTTCTTAAAACTGCAATTATAATAATAAATGACTAATGCAATCTTACACATGATAATTTCAGCCTTAAATATAAACTGATTATAAATTAGTCACCAAAAATTCAATAGTATAAATTGAAAACAATGTGAATTTTAGCATTTTAATTTATAAATCTGGGTGTTTTTATCTTTTTTTTCCCTCCAATAACAAAATCTAAAAGATCATATCTTATATAAATCTCTTGAGAAGTTGCCTTCTTCGCTTGACTATCTTGAACAACTAAATCTAAGGCAAAACCTAATTTTAATCTATATTTTTCCATCAAACTATAGCCCCCCAAAACAACAAAAGCTTCTGACCACCTGTAAGAAGCGCCCAGCCACATTCTTGTGTTATATTGAACTTTAGCTCCCAAGTTAAAGGTTAAGGTATTCAAATCTGTTTTAACAACCAAATTTGGTTTGAATTCTAACCCCTTTTTTAGGGACTTGAATGCACCTAACATGAGTGTGTAGTTTGTTAACAACTTATTGGAGAACCCTGATAAGCCATAATTGAACTTCGGCTGCGTAAGATTAGAAATGCTTAATCCAACATAACTATTTCGCGGTAAGGAATACAAGGCACCCAAAGCGAAGTTGAATAAAGTTTGTGTCTCTTTGGTTCCAATTTTATTTAAGGGATCTCTGGAATCATTGAAGCGAAGCTCATTGAAATTCTGTGATCGAGAAATGATCCCGGGCATTAAACCCAAAATAAGTTCAGATTCATTGAGATCAATTTTATAAGAAAGCGGTAAATTTAGGGCCATATTGTTGACCGGTCCCATCGTTTCATTCAATAAAGATACTCCAATGCCAGAGAACTTCTTGGTGACTGGTACCGACATATTGAACACTAAAGAGGACGGTGCCCCTCCCTTCCCATCAAATGATGTTTTATAACCTGTCCATTGACTTCTCACTTGCAAGACAACATGAGCCATCCGATCGCTCCCTACCCAAGCTGGATTATGTAAAGTCGGATTCATAATACTATAACTTACAAAAGAATCATTTTGGGCCTGAACAGAAAAGCTAAGCAGGATGCTTCCCAATATTCCTAAAACAGTTAAAATAAATCTATCCCTCATTTACTTCTCAAAATTTGTAACTCGTCACAAATTTTTACCAATTTTAAGAATTTTGTTCCATTCTCCATAACATTGACTGAAGCACTTTGTTTTTTATATATCTAATTCGCTTTATTTATATAAAGTTCGAGTGCTCCTGTCATCGAGGGTGCATTAGGATGCGGGGCTTGAATGTCTAGGAGTAATCCCGCATCGGTAACCGCTTTTGCCGTAGTAGGACCAAAGGCTGCAATTCTTGTATTGTTCTGTTTGAAGTCAGGAAAATTTTTTAACAATGATTGAATGCCCGAAGGACTAAAAAAAGCTATGATATCGTAATTGACGTCTGCTAAATCTGACAAGTCGCTGGCAGCCGTTTCATAAATAATGGCTTCAACATAGGTACACTCGTTCTCTCTCAAAAAGTTGGGTATGTCATTTTTCCTTATACTTGAGCAGGGAAAGATAAACTTTTCGGTTTTGTGCTTCTTTATCAATTCCATCAAATCTTTGGCCGTACGCTGCCCAGAGAAAATTTTACGCTTCCTAATAACAATATACTTCTGTAAATAGTTGGCTGTTTGTTCTGAAACACAGAAATATTTCATGTCCGCAGGAGTCTCCACTTTCATTGCTGCAGCCAACCTAAAAAAATGATCTACCGCATTTCGACTGGTAAAGATTACAGCAGTAAAATCTAAAATATTGATTTTTTGCCTTCTGAAATCCTTAACATCAATCGGATTGATCTGAATGAATGGCCTGAAATCAATCTTTAAATTGTACTTTTCAGCAAGTCCAAAATAAGGTGATTTATCCCCACTTGGTTTGGGTTGAGAAACCAGGATACTGCCGACTTTTTTAATTCTTTTAGAGTCCTCCAATTTCTTTTCGTTCTAAACGGTAAATAACAAAAATTATTAAAATTATTTTATTAAGATTAAGGCAAAATAAAAAATGCCTAAAAATTCAGTGCTGCAAAGATATGCAATAATGTGAAGTTTTCTAAACTCTTTTGTCAACGAAATATAAAAGACTAAATAGATGTAAAACAATATGATTGCCCCTAAAAAATAATAATTCCAATATTCTGTCAGTGCACTTGGTTCATAGAATGAAAACCAAAGACGGACATTAACTAAAATCAAAAAAATTAAACAAATTTCCATCGTAAAATTAACGAAAGTGGAAAATTGAAAATGACTCAATAATTTTAATTGATGTAAATATCCAAACAACCTGACTACGGTGTATTTAATAAACAATAGCCCCAAAGCATAAAATGAGTAAATCAGCCAAAACCTCAAATTCTCTGTTAATGGATAACTTTGGTTGGGCTGGTAATTTTCAAGAAACCAATACGATATCCCCAAGAGGATGGATAAATAACTAACCTTGAAGATTAATTTATAACTCCCTTGAAATGTAAAACTGGCATCCAATTCTCGAGAAGGCAACCTGAAGCGATTTTTTACTAAACCAAAAAGAAAAATAAGGTCGAATCTCTCAATAAGACCGATAATTAACAACAGAACCAGTACTTGCACGATTAAAAAATCATACTGAATCTTCCCTTTTTTCGTACCAGTTAAGCCTGTGGACAAAGAATCCACATTCAGGCCGATCAAATATCCCTGTAAATCTTTTATTTCCTGTGTTGCCCTAATTGTTAGAACGGTCGAATCTTGGTCAATTTCAGCATAGATTTGACCTATTGGAAGGGTGCAAGTATAAACGTTCAAGGCCGTCAATCGATCATTTATCCAAATAGTCATCGGTTGACTGTTTTGAAGCAATAACTCACAAAAGATGAGATCCTTAGGCAAAACCAGGCACGCAGTAGCATATGTGCCTGATATTGAGTCCACAGTATCCCCCACTTGATCCATCAAAACAAACTGATCTGATATATTCTTAGTAATGGCAGAATATCCACCCCCAAAGACCATCATTGAGCCTAAAATAAATGTCAAAAGAAAGCATGATAAGCGTCTCACAGTTAAAATGAATTAGCTAATATTAATTCCATCAGTAAAATGAACACTACCATCGGTCAAAATTATTCAAAATCCTTCATTAAGCAAGCCATAAAATCAATAACTGAAGCAGAAATAAATATTCTCAAATTCAATAAAAAAGGAGGAGAACCGCATTTGTTAATATCTTTAAGATACCAATGAGAGATTTGAGATACGATCCAATTACTTTTGCTTGATTATAAAAAATTGTCTGGACTCTACATACATATCCCCTTTTGCCGAAAAGCCTGTAACTATTGCGATTTCCATTTTAGTACACAATTAGATCCCATGGATCGTATGGTTGATGGACTTGCCAAAGAATTGAGGTTAAGAGGTTCAACTCCCAAAAGCCCTATTGACACGATTTATTTTGGTGGAGGTACCCCGTCCATCTTAACAGAAAAGGCGCTCAATATCCTCATGGAAACGATCATAACCTATTATAATGTTTCTCCATCCGCCGAAGTCACCTTAGAAGCCAATCCGGATGACATAGATCCTAACAAAGCCAAATTTTGGAAGCGTGCTGGCATCAATCGATTGAGTATTGGTATTCAAACTTTTAACGATAAGGTCTTAAAGGTCCTTAATAGATCGCACAACGCAAATCAAGCCCTAAAAAGCATTGATTGGGTACGCCAAGCTGGATTTGACAACATCTCTGCCGATCTCATGTTTGCACTTCCAGAGGCCAGTGATGCGTCATTGGGAGCTGATTTAAAAATCTTATTGAATTTGGATCTTCCGCATCTTTCTATCTACGGACTCATCATTGAGGAAAAAACCGTTTTTAGTCATTGGAAGAGCCAAAAAAAAAGGCAGTTCCCATCCGATCTTGATTACGAAAGAAATTATAGAATTGTTCATGCTGAATTAACAAAATATCAATATGAACATTATGAAATCTCTTCTTTTGCAAAGAATGCGCACTTTTCCCTGCACAATGCTTCTTATTGGCTTCAAAACCCTTATCTAGGGATTGGACCTGGGGCACATTCTTTTGATGGTGATAACCGAAGTCATAACATCAGCAACAATCAACTGTATTTAAAACAACTGGATACCGATAGGGCCCATCCGATAGTAGAGGTGCTCTCGTTAACGGAAAAAATGAATGAATACATTATGACGCGATTGAGGACTCATTTTGGCCTTGATTTTGAGCAATTTGAAAAAAAATTTCACAGAGATATTAAAAGTGAACACCTTATATTGATTAACCAACTCTGCTCGGAAGGTTTCGCTTTATTAGACTTGAATAAGCTCAAGCTGACTTTTGAAGGGTTTCTTATCAGCGATGACATCTGTGCCCGCCTATTTTATCCTATATCATGATCCTTCTATAAACTCATCTTCTCTTTAAATCGAGCCGCCTGTCGTCGACTTACTTCTATTTTTTCTCCACCCTTCAGCTGAACCAATAATCCCCCATTAAACCACGTTTCAATAGTTTCTATCCAACTGAGGTTAATAATATGCTTTCTGCTCGCTCTAAAAAAGTTTCTTTCATCCAACTTTTCATCTAAGGCATTCAAACTTTTATGAATCATGGGCTTAACATTATTGAAGTATACTTTGATATAGTTTCCATCAGATTCAAAAAGACGAATTTCCTTCAAGCTTATAAACCAACATCGGTCACCATCCTTGACGAAAACTTGGTCATTCATCCCTAATTGTTGCTTGATTTCACTCACCCCTTCTTGTGCTCGCTCGGCTAAAGCACTTGCCTGGACTGCCAAAACCTTGGTTATGGCCTCTTTTAAACGTTCTTCTTGGATCGGTTTTAGTAGATAGTCTAGCGCATTTACATCAAAAGCTTTTATGGCAAACTCATCATAAGCAGTAGTAAATATAACTTTGGGTACTTTTTCAAGCTCTTCAAGTAACTCAAAACCCGTTTTTCCAGGCATTTGAATATCTAAAAATATTAATTCTGGATCTAACTGTATGATCTTTTCTAACGCTTCATCCGCATTTACTGCCTGATCTACAATTTCAATCTCAGGATAATTTTCCAATAAGTTATTTAACTCTTTTCTGGCCAATCGTTCATCGTCAATAATTATTGCTCTCATAAAGGTTCGGGGATAATAATTTGTGTAAGGACGGTGTGATCACTTACGTTACCGATTTTTAGCGACGCTTCATCACCATAGATTAATTTCAATCTTTTTTCTGTGTTAAGCAAACCATAGCCACTTTTTTTTTGTTTTATGGCCGTGTATTTGCCGCTATTTTTAATTTGAATCTGCAACCCTTCAGCAACTCTTTGAGTAATCAATTCAAGTTTACCCCCTTTTTTAAGTTTAGAAATTCCATGCTTAATCCCATTCTCCACAAGAGTTTGCAGCATCAACGGGGGCACACGAAAAAAATTTGAATACGCATCAATCTCATAACTAATTTCTATTCGCTCTTCATATCTAATGGCTTCTAACGCCAAATAATCTTTTATGGTAGCCAATTCTTCGCTGAAAGCGATGGTTTCTTGAGGTTGGGCCTTCAAAACATTTCGGAGAATATTGGATAATTGTGTGATGGCTTTTTTAGATTTTAATGGGTCTTCTTGAACCAAAGCTCGAATACTGTTAAGGGCATTAAAAATGAAATGGGGATTGAGCTGAGACTTTAAATTATTTAATTCAATCTCTTTTATAGCAGCTTCATACTTCAACGATCTATTGTACCTTTCAAAATAAAGAAATGAAAGGTAAATTAAAGACCAAATTCCAAATAGACCCATAGATTGTAGCATACTCGCCAAAACATAAAGCACATTAAACTCTTGGATACCATTCAAATTCCCTGACAAGTATGAAATAAGAATGATAAATAAATAATGAGCAAACGAAAAAACTACCATTGCAATCATGAACCTTGGAATCAAGGCCACCCATTTGACGTCGATCCAATTATTTCGAATGATATAATTTCTGAACAAGTGGGTTACACCCATCATAAAAGCCACTTGCAGTACCTGACCAAAAAAAAAAGAAAGCGTAATTTGAAATTCTACACTATATAGAAAGAGCTGAATGAGCCCATATAGAGACCAACCTATTATTTGAAATATCCAATAAAGCTGCCGCTTACTCACGCTTTAAAGTTAACTCATTCTTTAAATAAGTAGTGGTATGACTGTTCTTACCCTTGGTTAATGTCTCAGGGGTTCCTGTTATTAAAATATGCCCCCCTTTGTTTCCTCCTTCAGGTCCTAAATCTATTACTTCGTCAGCTACCTTAATAATGTCCATATTGTGTTCAACAATCAAAACAGTATTTCCCTTATCTACCAATCGGTTGAGCACATCTAATAAATGACCTATGTCTTGAAAGTGCAATCCCGTCGTTGGCTCATCTAGAATATAAAGTGTCTTACCCGTATCTTTTTTTGACAACTCAGTTGCCAACTTGACCCGCTGTGCCTCGCCTCCAGAAAGGGTCGTTGCATGCTGTCCTAAGTTGATGTAGCCCAACCCTACTTGATCCAACATTTCGATCTTTCTTAGTATTTTTGGTTGACTTTGAAAAAAAGTTACCGCCTCCTCTACAGTCATATCTAGCATATCAGAAATAGATTTACCTCTAAAACGAACCTCCAAGGTCTCCCGATTATACCTTTTCCCCTTGCATGTCTCACAAGCAACCAAGACATCTGGAAGAAAATCCATTTCAATAACCCTCATGCCACCCCCTTGACAAGTTTCGCATCTTCCTCCTTTTACGTTAAAGGAAAATCTCCCAGGCTTATATCCTCTGATTTTAGCTTCAGGTAATTCACAAAACAAAGCCCTGATGTCCGTGAAAACACTGGTATAGGTCGCTGGATTGGACCTTGGTGTCCGACCGATCGGTGATTGATCTACTTCTATTACCTTGTCTAAATGATCCATCCCTTTTATAGATGCATAGGGTAAAGGCTCTTTTCTTGACTTATAAAAATACTTTCTTAATATTGGATAGAGGGTTTCATGAATCAAGCTTGATTTACCGCTTCCCGAAACGCCAGTAATACAAATCATCTTACCCAAACTCAATTTCAACGTGACATTTTTAAGATTATGTCCGCAAGCCCCTTTCAAAATAATTTGATCTCCCGTACCCTTTCGACGTATTTTCGGTACTTCAATGCGGAGTTTGTTATTTAAATAATTTGCCGTTTTCGTGTTCTTTTTCAAAAATTCTATTGGCGGTGCGGCCGCTACAATTTGTCCTCCAAATCTGCCTGCACCTGGCCCTACATCTACGATAAAATCAGATTCCAACATCATTTCCTTGTCATGCTCCACTACGATCACCGTATTTCCCAAATCCCTGAGTTCTTGCAACGCTTTAATGAGTTTTGTATTATCTCTTTGATGAAGTCCGATACTGGGCTCATCTAAAATATACAGAACGCTGACCAACTGAGTCCCTATTTGGGTTGCCAAACGAATGCGCTGAGCCTCTCCTCCTGACAAAGTCCTCAAAGGACGATTTAAATCCAAATAATCTAAACCTACATTCAACATAAATCCAATCCGCTTTCGGATTTCTTTTAAGATCTCCTTGGCTAGGATATTTTGTCTTTCATCTAATTTTGATTCCACATTTTTGAACCATTCATCTAGCTCGTTAATGTTCATCATTGAGAGTTCCCCAATGTGCTTGTCTGCTATTTTAAAATGTAAAGATTCTTTTTTCAAGCGAAAGCCCTGACACGTATCACAGGTCTTAATATCCGTAAAATCTCGTACCCATTGACGCGTTTTTTCAGATCCCTCTTCTCGCTGTTTATTTAAAAAATTGATGACCCCTTCAAAATTAGTCGTCCAATTCGTCCCCGGATATTTAACAGAATTTACTTGAATAGATTCGGATTCTCCGTAAAGCAAAACATCCAATATCGGTCGAGGTATATCTCTAATTGGAGTCGTGATGTTTATTTTATTTTTTTTAAGAATCGCTTCTATCTTCTTAAAAATCCAAATATCTCTGTACATACCCAAAGGCAAGATTCCTCCCCTACTGATACTCAATGAGGGATTGGGAAGGATCGCGGCTTCTGTAATCTCTTCTATAACTCCCAAACCATGACATTGATCGCATGCACCATAAGGAGAATTAAAAGAAAAAGTATTAGGAGCAGGTTCATCATAGGCCAAACCGGTCTCTGGATCCATTAAGTTTTTTGAGAAATAAGATAGTTCTTCAGTTTCTGCTAAGGTCATCATGACTCCATTGCCTTGCTTCAACGCCGTTCCAATAGAATCGTTGACTCTTTTTTGATCTTTTTCATCAATGACCATGCGATCAATCACAATTTCAATGTCATGAGTTTTGTATCGATCTACTTGCATCTTAGGCGTCAAATCTAAAATAGTGCCGTTGACGCGGACTTTGGAATAGCCCATTTTTCTAACCTGTTCGAAAAGCTCTCGATAATGACCTTTTCTTCCTTTAACAACCGGTGCCAACAAGGTAAGTCGTTCCCCCTGGAAATGATGGTACAATTGATCCAGAATTTGGGATTCCGACTGCTTAATCATAAGTTTACCCGTAACATGGGAATAGGCTTTTCCGGCTCTTGCAAATAACAATCGCAAGAAATCATATACTTCGGTTGTGGTGCCAACGGTAGATCTTGGGTTTCGTGAGGTCGTCTTTTGCTCAATGGCAATCACTGGACTTAATCCATTTATTTTATCTACATCTGGTCGCTCCATATTGCCGATAAAGGACCGCGCATATGCTGAAAAGCTTTCCATGTACCGGCGCTGACCCTCAGCATAAAGGGTATCAAAAGCCAAGGAAGATTTTCCACTCCCACTGATTCCCGTGATGACGATCAATTTATTGCGGGGTAGGGTTAAATGGATGTCTTTTAAATTGTGCTCACGTGCTCCAATTATTTCTATGACCCCATCCTCAATTTGTTCTTGTTCGATCAATTTTTTAGTCACTATAAATTATTTGGTATTATCAAGCGCAAAATTAACGATTAAGTCGATCTAAAACTAAAAATTAGGAGGAAGCAAATACTCACGCTAAAAGTAAGCGATCACCACTCGGACTTCTGTCGTTCGCAAATCCCAATAACTCCCAATAAAAAATTGCTTTGACTTTAATCCCTTGGATTTCTTGCCTTTGTTTACCTCTCATAAGCCCTAATTATACCCTACCCTTTATTTATTTTTAAAAAAATATCACTCAATGCCCCTTCAAGAGTTGGGTAATCCGGCTCGAATCCCTGCTCAATGATTTTTATCCCACTTACCTGATTTCCCCCTAAAATAATTTTTGACATCTCTCCAAAAATAATTTTAAGAAAAAACCCTGGTATGTTCGGTAAAAATAATGGCCTTTTCAATTGCTTTGCAATGGCTTGGGTGAGTAAAGCATTGGTCGTATTTTGTGTGACCGCATTGTAAATACCGAGCACCTGACGCTCAACTACAAAGACGAACATCTTCACCAAGTCATCTAAATGAATCCAACTCATACTTTGTCTACCTGACCCGATGGGCGCACCAACCCCCCACAAGATCGGCAGGGTAAGTTTAGGCAGTGCTCCTCCCGCTTTAGACAAAACAATTCCAATCCTGAGCATACTTACCTGCATACCTAAGGCCTCAAACTGATTGACTTTTTGCTCCCATTTAAATACGAATTGTCCAATGAAGTCATCACCAGGAGGGGTGTTTTCAAAACATTCCTCCTCCTGAGTATCACTCCCATAATAGCCAATGGCCGAAGCAGAAATAATCCTTGTGGGTCGCTTTTTTAATTTTACAACCTGATCATAAAGAAGTTGAGCCGCATCTATGCGGCTTACAATAAGTTTTTGTTTTTGCTTTTCAGTCCATCTCTTATTTGCGATTCCTTCTCCCGATAGATGAATAATCACATCGACCTTCTTGGCGTGCTCCTTAGAATCATGAAGCGCCATATTCCAGAAAGGACTGGTTCTCATCGGGAAATTCTTAAGGAAATAAACAGGACCATTATCCTTCTCCAACTGTTCCTCATGCTCGTGTTCAAGAAGATCAACCTCATACTTCTTAGCCACATCATCGTAATCACCCTCAGGATACTCGTTATCGGGATACATCTCCTTCTTGAATCCAAGATACTCAAGAAGCTCCTTCTCCAGAGAAACTAGTTCATCCATACCACCTCTGGTCTCAAACTCAAACATAGGGAAAATCTTGTCGTGACGGCCAGGAACAGGATTAGGCTCATTACGGTAGCTCGTGCTCAAGCAAAAGAAACCCTTCTCATCGGGATTATCAAGGAGATAATGCTCAAGCCACATCTGTCCCGTCTGAGGAAGTGGCCACACATTCCCGCTGTAGTTGTAAGTCGCCATTGTTGAAGGATCCTCACAAGCAGCCAGAATACTCAGCTTGTTTTGTGTATGAACTTCAACGAAGCCCTTGGATTCAA
>CAJXAT010000009.1 GCA_913050055.1 uncultured Flammeovirgaceae bacterium
TATGATGACAAAGGAAAATTACAAAATAAATAGTAACGGGTATTATGGGAAGTTTGGTGGGGCCTATGTACCCGAAATGTTATTGCCAAATATATTAGAACTTCAAGAAAATTATCTTGAGATAACGAGTAGATCAAGTTTTAAAAATGAATTTGATTATTTATTAAAGGATTATGTTGGCCGGCCCACACCCCTGTATTTGGCTCAGCGCATGTCAGAAAAATATCAAGCACAAATATTCTTAAAAAGAGAAGATTTGTGTCATACTGGTGCGCACAAAGTTAACAATACCATTGGTCAAATTTTATTGGCCAAGGCGTTGCATAAAAAAAAGATCATAGCTGAAACCGGAGCAGGACAGCATGGTGTTGCGACCGCGACCGTTTGTGCTCTGATGGGTATGGAATGTATTATTTATATGGGTGCTGTGGACATGGTGAGACAACGACCTAATGTAGAACGAATGAAAATTTTAGGGGCTGAGATTCGTGCTGCTGAATCGGGTAGTAAAACCTTAAAAGATGCCACCAATGAAGCCATGAGGCATTGGATCAATCACCCCACCGATACCCATTACATCATTGGATCGGTTGTTGGTCCCCATCCTTATCCAGATTTAGTAGCCAGATTTCAATCTGTGATCAGTGCGGAAATCAAATATCAGCTCACTGAGCAAATAGGCAGGGATCATCCAGATATGGTTATTGCTTGCGTTGGGGGAGGCAGCAATGCAGCCGGTGCTTTTTATCATTATTTGGATCGGCCTGAGGTACAATTGATTGCTGCTGAGGCAGCCGGCTTAGGCGTAGATAATAAAAAATCGGCAGCGACAACTTTTTTAGGTACCGAGGGAATCCTTCATGGCAGTAAAACCCTATTGATGCAAACCGCTGATGGGCAGGTGACAGAACCCTATTCTATATCGGCAGGATTAGATTACCCAGGAATTGGACCAATCCATGCCCACCTTTTTGATTCAGGAAGAGCCCATTTTTGTGCAGTGACCGACGAGGAAGCCATGCATGCGGGTATTGACTTGAGCCGATTGGAAGGGATTATTCCTGCTATTGAAACCGCGCATGCCATATCTGCCCTTGATAAAATTGAGGTAAAAGATAAGGTCGTGGTCATCAATGTATCAGGTAGAGGAGATAAAGATTTAGATACCTACATTACTTGGGGTAAATATTAATAGGGTTGGATTATGAACAGAATTGATGAAGTTTTTTCGAAGAAAAATAAGGGGGTTTTAAACATTTACTTCACTGCAGGCTATCCAAAGATCAATGATACTTTGAGAATTGCACGTACTCTGGAGGCTGCAGGGGTGGATATCATCGAAATAGGTATTCCTTATTCTGATCCTATTGCAGATGGACCTACCATTCAAGATTCATCTCAAAAAGCTTTAGATGCAGGGATGTCACTCAAGTTGCTGATGAGGCAACTGCAAGATTTGAGAAAACACATTAAAATCCCGGTCATATTAATGGGTTATATTAATCCTGTTCTTCAGTATGGGTTTACTAAATTTTGCCAGGACTGCAAAGAAGTAGGTATTGATGGCGTTATTTTACCCGATTTGCCAATGCAAGAATATGCAGAAATGTACCAACAAATTTTTGAGAAATATGGGATATACAATATATTTCTCATGACTCCTCAAACCTCTGAGAAAAGAGTTTTGCAAATTAATGAGGCTTCTAAAGGCTTTATCTACATGGTATCTTCGGCAAGTATTACCGGGGCAAAACAGGAGGTTTCTCAAGCCCAAATCGATTATTTTGAACGTATTCAAAAGATGAATCTGTCCGTTCAAAGATTGATAGGATTTGGTATTTCAAATAAAGAAACCTTTGACAATGCTTGTCAATATGCATCAGGAGCGATCATCGGTAGTGCTTTTATCAACCAATTGAATAAAGACGATTCTGATGAAGCCATTACTTCTTTTGTCCGATTCATTATCAACCCGTAAAGAACCGTTCATGCAGCAAGAATATGAACGTTATGAATCAGAGGATTTCGAAGTTTGGCAGTCGTTGTGCATTCCACAAGAAGAGCAACTACAGAAGTCCGCAAGCGTGACCTATTTGGAAGGACTAAAAACGATTGATTTTGATGCTGACGAAATTCCACGATTCAAAAAAGTCAATGAAAAATTGCAGTCATTTACTCAATGGGAGCTGGTCGTCGTTCTAGGGTTGATTCCGGACCGTACGTTTTTTGAATTATTGTATCATCAAAAATTTCCTGCGACCACTTGGTTGCGTAAAAAATCATCACCAGATTATTTAGAGGAACCCGATATGTTTCATGATGTGTTTGTGCATGTGCCCTTGCTTACCGATGCCTTTTTTGTTAAATTTTTGTTGGGATTGAGTCAATTAGGCTTTACTTATTTCAATAATGCTGCTGCTATAGAAGTACTCACAAGGATTTATTGGGTTACAGTAGAATTTGGACTTATTAGAGAGCAGGGTCAATTGAAGATTTATGGAGTAGGTATTCTATCTTCCTTAGGGGAAACTGCCCATTGTTTATCCAAGGAGGCTACTCGGCTCGAATTTGATTTGGAAAGAATTATGCATCTTGATTTTCGAAAAGATGTATTTCAAGAAGCTTACGTTATCATTTCATCCTATGAGCAGTTGTATGATGTGATTCCAGCATTGACAAGAAAGATGAATCTCCTATTTGATAAAGTTAATTAAAATGAAGTGGTACAGATTATCTTGGCTTTTGAAAATTAAAGAACTCACATTATTCACAAATAATAAATGAAAGTTGTCATCATCAAATACAATGCGGGCAATGTTCAATCTCTTGAATTTGCCTTGAACAGGTTGGGTATAGATCCTTTGGTTACGGATGATCATGAAGAAATTCAACACGCGGACAAAATAATATTTCCAGGACAAGGTGAGGCCCGTTCAGCCATGAATTATTTGAAGGATAAAAAACTGGATCGCGTGTTGACTCAACTAAGGCAACCCGTCCTAGGCATCTGTTTGGGCATGCAACTTATGTGTAGCCATACTGAAGAAAATGATACCACTTGTCTTGGAATAATGGATGTGAAGGTAAAGCGCTTTGAGGGAAGTTTTAAAATTCCTCATATGGGTTGGAATAACATCACGCAATTGTCTGGTGTATTATTTGCCGAGATCAAGGAACAGGATTACCTCTATTTTGTACATAGTTATTATGTCAATATTTGCGAGCAAACGATGGCCCAAGCGAAATATGGTAATAATTTTAGTGTAGCGCTGCAAAAAAACAATTTTTATGCGATTCAACCACATCCTGAGAAAAGTGCGGACTGTGGGATTCAAATACTTGACAATTTTTTAAAAATATAATATGGAAATTATCCCTGCAATTGACATTATTAATGGGCAGTGCGTTCGATTGGAAAAAGGAGACTACGTTCGGAAGAAATTATATCATGAAGATCCCATAGCGGTCGCTAAATCGTTTGAAGAAGCTGGGATCAAACGGCTACATCTGGTGGATTTAGATGGAGCAAAGGCGAAAAATGTTGTGAATTTATCGATACTCAAAGAGATCACCGAGCAGACCTCGCTTCAAGTAGACTTTGGTGGTGGGGTAAAAACTCGAGCGGATTTGATAAAGGTATTTAATTATGGCGCAGCACAGGTCACAGGAGGTTCTATCGCCGCGAATGATCAGTCACAATTTCTTTCTTGGTTGTCGGAATTTGGTCCTGATCAAATCATCCTGGGCGCGGATACTTTGAATGATCAAATCATGGTTTCTGGATGGCAAAAGGCTAGTGCCATCGGTTTGGAGGAATTCCTTGACTTTTATGTTGGAAAAGGGATTAAATATGTGATTTGCACTGATATTTCTAAGGATGGTATGATGCTGGGTCCATCTTTTGATTTGTATAAAAAAATACTTAAGCGCCATCCAAGTATTCATTTGATTGCTAGTGGGGGAGTGACCGGAATTTCGGATTTAGAAAAATTAAGAGATATGGGAATGTATGGTGCCATTACCGGCAAAGCCATTTATGAAGGTAAGGTTACTTTGGATCAATTGGCCCTTTTTTCATGTTGACCAAAAGAATCATACCCTGTTTAGATGTTAAAGATGGGCGTACGGTCAAGGGCATCAACTTTGGTAATTTACGTGATGCAGGAGATCCGGTTGAATTGGCGGCTCGCTATGCTGATGAAGGCGCAGATGAATTGGTTTTTCTTGATATCAGTGCTACCCTTGAGGGGCGCAAGACGCTTTTAGAAGTGGTTCGACAGGTGGCTCAAAAAGTAAATATACCCTTCACCGTGGGGGGAGGAATATCCTCGCTCTCTGACGTTTCTGCCTTATTAGGGGCTGGGGCCGATAAAGTATCGATTAATTCAGCAGCGGTCATCCGACCCGATTTAATCAACGAATTGGCGGCTAACTTTGGTTCACAATGTATCATGGTGGCCATCGATGCTCGAAACGATGGGGGAGTTTCCTGTGTACATACCCATGGAGGAACGCAATCAACAATCATAAAGACCTTACAATGGGCTCAAGAAGTGACCCAAAGGGGTGCAGGTGAAATATTACTTACCTCAATGGATAAAGACGGGACCAAAATGGGATTTGATGTTGCCTTGACGCAACAAGTTTCCCAAAATGTAACGGTACCGGTGATTGCTTCTGGAGGAGGTGGACAAAATGAACATTTTCTTGATATTTTTGCCAACGGGTATGCCGATGCGGCCCTAGCCGCGAGTATATTTCATTTTAAAGAAATTGAGATAAATGATTTAAAAAAATATTTAAGAATGAATAATATTTCAATAAGATTATGACAGCATTAGACTTTACCAAATTCGACGGTTTGCTACCTGCAGTCATTCAAGATGCCCAAACAGATAAAGTACTCATGGTGGGATTTATGAATGCCGAGGCTTTGGCGGCCACGCGTGCTTCTGGACAGGTAACGTTTTATAGTAGAAGTAAATCTAGGCTATGGACCAAAGGGGAGACTTCTGGAAATTTTTTAGAGGTTGTAGCAATCATTCCTGACTGTGATGACGATACGCTACTGATCAAAGCAAATCCTACAGGACCTGCTTGTCATACCGGTGCAGATACTTGTTTTGGCGAAACCAATGAGGACCCTACAAAATTTATTAAGTATCTTGAAAGTGTAATCTCATTACGTAAAAAGTCAGCACCCGATGAAAGTTATACAGCTGATTTATTTCATAAGGGCATCAATAAAATTGCGCAAAAAGTGGGAGAAGAAGCCGTAGAGTTGGTGATTGAGGCCAAAGATAATTATCAAGCTCTTTTTATCGGAGAAGCGGCTGATTTGTTTTATCATTATTTGGTCCTGCTTGAAGCTAAAGAAATACCCTTTAAAATGGTCATTGATGAGCTGAAAGAAAGACATTCAAAGAAGTAAACCATATTTATACATTCATTTTGAAACCATGAAAAAGTTTGATGTAATTGTCATAGGTGCCGGACCGGCAGGATATGCGGCAGCCATGCGTGCAGTTGATTTTAAAAAGAAAGTAGCCTTAATAGAAAAAGATAAATTGGGTGGAGCGGGCATTCACAATGGTGCGCTCTGGAGTAAAACTTTGTGGGAAATTTCTACCACGGCATCCATGCTCAGAACGCAGGGTTCAGGTTTAAATGTACATGATTTAGACTTTCAAATGGATCAGATCTATGATGAGGTCAATACAGCCCTTGATGGGCGTGTAAATCAATTACAACATCATATGGATCAAATTAATATAGCCCTAGAGGGTGATTTTTTTGAATATATTGAGGGATCCGCGAAGGTAGTTTCAAAAAATGGTGTCGCTGTCGAGAGTGAGGGAACTACTCAAGAGTTAGCGGCAGATTATATCATATTAGCGACGGGCAGTCGTCCCAGGAAATTGTCCCATTTATCCATAGATGAAGAAATTGTGATGACCAGTGATGGGTTGCCCAAAATGAATAAATTCCCTAAAAGTATCGTCATCTTGGGTGCTGGTGTGATTGGATGTGAATTTGCTACCATTTTTTCGGGCTTTGGTCAAACAAAAGTGCATTTGATAGACAAGGGAGATCGTATTTTACCTTTTGAGGACGAGGATGTGGTTCGGGTGGTAGAAAAAAGTTTAGAAGAACGAGGCGTATTGATTCATAGAAACTCACGCCTAACAGACATGAAGGTTGTCGAGGGTGCTGTTCAATACAATCTTGAATATACCGATGGTTCTACCGAAGTGTTTGACGTTGAGAAGGCCTTGATTTCAGTGGGTCGCGTACCCAACTACGAAAACCTCATAGATAAATCATTGGGCTTGGAAGTCAATAATAGGGGTATTGTGGATGAATTGACCCAGACCAGTGTTTCAAATATTTATGCAGTAGGTGACATAACCGCGGATATCTCTTTGGTTAACGTAGGTGAATTGGAAGGAAGATATGCAGTTGAACGCATTTTTGGTGAGCCGAGTCGACCGCTCACCTATGAGAATATTTCGACTATTATGTTTTTGGCTCCTGAAGTTTCTGGTGTGGGAATGAACGAACTGCAAGCACAACAAGCAAATCTTAATTATCGGGTGGCAAGCTTAGATTATAGTTGTATACCTAGAGCCGTTGCCATGAGGAATACCGAAGGATTCATCAAAATAATTATTGGTGAAAATGATTACAAAATCTTAGGTATGCGAGTCGTTGGCCGACATTCCTCAAGTGCGATACAAGCCATCGCTTTGTTGATCTCTGATGGCCGAGGTATAGAAGAATTGGCTGAGCTGATTCATCCCCACCCTTCCATTATTGAAGGTATTCAAGAATGTTGTAGGATGCTTTTGAATAAATCTATCATGAAGCCGAAGGTACTCACTGAAGCTATGTACTGCCGCGCTTACCGAGAAGGAGTTTACACTGAAATAGCCAATTAATCTAGGTTTACTTATAGAAGGCTTGATATTTTCGCAGGCCTTAGTAGTTTAATAATAGACGGCCACTTCTTTAAGGGGTTTTCTCTTTAAATCAGGAACGTAAGCGTGTTCATCAGCATAACCGACAGGTAGTAAAAGAAAGGGGCGCTCATTTTTTGGGCGGTTTAGAATTTTTGTTAAAAAAGTCATAGGGTTAGGTGTATGTGTCAAGGTAGCCAATCCAGCCTGATGTATGGCGGTAATCAGTAGACCACAAGCGATTCCTACACTTTCATTTACATAATAGTTGTTTTGCTTTTCCTTTTGATCCAGCTGGTAGGCCTGCTTAAATACAACGATCAGCCATGGGGCGTTTTCTAGAAAAGGCTTGTGCCAATCGGTAGCCATGGGCTTCAAGTCCTTCAACCATCGATCCGACATCCGATGAGTGTAGCTTTCTTTTTCTTCTGCTTCGGCAGCTTTTCTTATTTCTTTTTTTAAGGAGGCGGAAGAAATGGCACAAAACGTCCAGGGTTGTTTGTTGGCACCCGAAGGAGCGGTTGATGCCGTTTCTATCAAGCGATTAATAATAGATTTATCAATGGGTTCAGAGGACAGATCTCGAACGGTTCTTCTTTGATTCATTGACTCATAAAACTCGAGGGATTTTTGCTCCATCACCTCTTTGGAATATTTTGGAGCTGTATATCTTAGATGCTTAAATCCATTGATTTTTTTTGTTTCTTCCATTGCATTTGTTTTTTATAAACCAAGCACGGCCACGCCTTGCTCGAAGACAATATCTACAGGAATTCCTTTTGTAGTTAGCCGGTCAAGATCAAGCTGGAGGTCCGCATCAATATGGGCTTTTTTGGAAACCCAGTTGGTCACACCTTGATAATCTCCATTACCTTGGAGCGTAAGAATTTTTTCGGAAAGTCCATTCATAGCTAATTTCATTTTATCAAAATTGACCTTATAATAACCGGTCTCATTGTTTTTGGTGAAGGCACCTCGTTCTTTGAAAAAATTGAATCGAATCATATTGGCTCGGCCATGAGCTGAAGAAGCTCCGAACCGAACCGATCTAAATATACTTGTCATGAAAGTGACATAGTAGTTATTCAGATCATCGGATATTTCTCCTTTTTGATGAAGTTGTGTAATCATGTAAAGGCCTAATACATCTGCCTTACCTTCCTCTAGGGCAGAATAATGTTCTTTCAAAGCAGCCCGTACCGTTCCGCTACCGTTGAGGGTATTTTTAATACCTAGTCCGTGGGCCACTTCATGAAACATGGTATTGGCAAAAAACGCATCAAAAGTAATCATTGGTCGTTGCTCTGGGTCGATCAAATTTTCAGCAATCGGCAGCAGAATTTTTTTATATTTGGCTCGCATGGCATTTTTTAGTTGTAATCTTCGGGATCCATTTTTTAATTGCACTTCTTCATCATTGGGCAGGTTGATAGCTATGGTTTTGGATCCCGCATTGCAATCACCCGCATAATAAACGACGTCATAGGCATTGAGATCGGCGTTGGATCCGGGTTGTTCTTTTTTGTATGCTTCAGGAACGGGTATTCCTTTTTGGAGTTCGGGCAAGTAGCTGACATATTTATCAAGTTTAGCACTCCAATCTAAGTCTTTAATCAAGACATATGCTTCGTGGGCAGCTCTATAGTTGTACAAGGCATCTTCATAATTTTCGATGGGACCAATCACGACATCTAGCGGGTTGGACTTCATATCTATCCAGGCAAAATCAGAAGGTTGATATTCATCAGTAAGAAAAGCATCGGCCCTTAGGGTCAAATAGTGGCTGAAAGCTTTGTTCGCGGTTATTTGCGCACATTCTTTCAAAATTAGCGCCACTTTTTGTACTTGCTTTGAGAACATTTGATGGTAAGGAATTGAGATGAGCGCACCCATGCTGTCTCTTCTGATGAAGGTATACATAGATGTTTTATCTACTAAATTAGAAACTTCGAATTCTTCTTTTGTGAGGTCCTTTGGATAAAAATTGGCCCCCAAGGGCTTTGGATTTACTTGATCGATAAACGGCTGGTTACCCGCCAGGCGATCCCAAGGACCATAGTTTATATGAATGAGTTTTCTGAGTTCATCGGTCGTAGCCAAACCCAAGGCTTCTTCTTTGTCGCCATAGGCTTCATACCAAAACAGGTCATCCATTATTTTTGCCGCTTCTATCAGCTTAACAATAATACGCTTTTGTTTTTCACTGAGGTTACTCAGATCTGCGGTGAGTTGAACCGGCGTGTATTTGGCAATTAAAGGATGGTTTTGAGAAGTTTGTGACATGGATCTTTTTTCATCAGGCCTACAGGCCATCAGAATCACAAGTAAAAGATAATGAAAACGGATATTCATATTTTTTAAATTGTTGTTTAAAAATTTGATTCTTCAGTCAAATTAAAGGAATTTAAGTTAGTTTCCCTTTTGATTAAATTTATTATGAAGCAATTATCTATTTTATGCCTGATTATCATGGTTTCATGCCAAACCAATCAGGATCACACACAAGCTAAAATCCAAATTGATACCGTGTCCATCGCCAGACATATGGAGGCGCTTGCCTCAGATGACTTTCAAGGGCGCAAACCCTTCACGGTTGGAGAAGTTAAAACGGTAGATTATCTAGAAACACAGTTTAAATTATTGGGATTATCTCCAGGCAATGGAGAAAGCTATCGACAAGAAGTTTCAATGATTGAGATTACCAGTCGGGCAGAATCACAAATGAAAGTGATCAGTAAAAATGAAACTATTTTCCTTGATTTATCAACTGATTTTGTAGCTAAAACAGAGCAAGATTTAGTGGAGGTAGCATTGAAAAACTCAGAAGTAGTTTTTGCTGGGTTTGGCATTGTAGCACCAGAATATGGTTGGGATGATTATAAAGGCATTGATGTAACTGGAAAAACTGTTTTGGTACTCGTCAATGATCCTGGTTTCAATAGTGGAGATCCGAGTTTTTTTAAAGGTCAAGAAATGACTTACTATGGTCGCTGGACTTATAAATACGAAGAAGCCGCAAGGCAAGGTGCTGCTGCCGTTTTTATTGTTCATGAAACAGCTGCTGCAGGTTATCCTTGGTCCGTACTTCAACATTCAGGTGCAAATTTGACCTTAGATGATCCATCTGCAATGAATACTTGTCCCATTCAAGGCTGGATTTCTAGTGAGGCGACACTGAAGTTATTTAGAAATGCCGGTAAGGATTTTAATCAATGGTTCAAAAACTCAAAAACTCGAACTTTTCAAGCTACCAATTTAGATCTTAAGCTTTCTTTTGGTCTAGAAAATTCAGTTAAAAGAGCCGTTTCTAGTAATGTGATCGCTAAAATAGTGGGTTCTGAATTTCCCGAGGAGGTCATCATTTATTCCGCACACTGGGATCATTTAGGGATTGGAATCGCCATAGATGATGATTCTATTTATAATGGGGCGCAAGACAATGCCAGTGGTACGGCCATGATTCTGGCATTGGCAGCGGCTTTTAAAAAAGAAAAAGAGGTTAAAAGAACTTTGGTGTTTATCGCCCTCACCGCTGAGGAAGAAGGCTTACTCGGTTCTGCCTTTTATGCCCGTCATCCCATCTATGAGCCGTCCAAATCGGTTGCTAATATCAATATTGATGCCTTGGCATCGTATGGGAAAATGAAGGATTTAACGATTATGGGATTTGGTCAATCCGAACTCGATGATTTGGCTGAAAAGATTGCTAGGCGACAAGGACGATACGTCTATCCGGATCCCTACCCCAATAAAGGCTTATTTTTCCGATCAGATCATTTTAATTTTGCGAAAATAGGCATCCCTGCCTTTTTTGCTTACGCATCATTTGATGCATTCAATGGCGGTAAGGAAATCATAAAAAAGGAATATGATCAATTTTACGCGCAACGATACCATGCGCCATCTGATGAATTCAATAGGGATACTTGGCAATTTGGAGCCATGCAACAAGACGGGGATCTCTTTTATCAAATGGGCCTTGAATTGGCCAATAACCGCATTTGGCCAAATTGGAATCAAGGTTCTGAATTCAAAATAATTAGAGAGATGAAATGATTTAGTACACAGTTACTGAGCTTGATTAAAATAATGGCAATTATTTTGTTTTTTTAAATGAATTTAAAAATTAAATCAATATCACTTAGGTTTAATTTTCAAATTATCATTAATTTGAAGAAATTTTTAGAAAAATATATTTGCCACTGTGCGCCGAAAATTAAATAGACCAATTGAAAATCGCGACAATAATTCAGATTTCGGATTAGGTCAAAAAAATGCTTATGCGTCCTTAAATAATAAGGATTCACTTAATTCTTTAGATGATGTCCGACTTTGGGAATTGTTTAGGGAAGGTAAAGAGATTGCCTTCAGTCATATTTACCAAACTCATTTTGAAGGTCTTTTTCAGTACGGTTGTCAATTCACAAAGAATGAGTCTTTGGTGGAAGATGCGCTTCAAGATATGTTTATTGAATTAAGAGAGAAAAGGAAAAAGACCATAATACAGACGTCAATTCGAAACTATCTTTTTACTTGTTTGAGAAGAAGAATTCTGCTCTACAATAAGAAATTCAATGATCACACTACCAACTTTGAACATTCTGAATTTCGATTATTTGATATCGAAATTTCAATCGAACAGAAAATGATCGATGAGCAGATAAAAATTGACAATAAAAAAAAGCTTAAAGAGGTAATTAAGTTACTAACCAATCGACAAAGAGAAGCCATTTACTGTCTCTATTATGAAGAACTCAATTATGAGGAGATAAAGGAATTGATGGGATTCACCAACATAAGGTCTGCTAGAAATCTTATTTACAAGGCCTTGAATCATATGAAGTCCGCCCTTGCATTCTTTATTTTATGGAATTGATATTAATTCTCTGTCCCCTCGTTTTTAAATAGATTTTATTTTCTCCCTCTTTTTTCCGAATTCAAAAAAACTCAAAAAAAACTGATGCCCTTTTGATTGAAATGTCCTCTAGTTATTGAATACTTACCAGAACTAGATTCAAATCATGGCACTAAACAGTGGAAATTCGCTGGAATTATTATTAATGGATCTCAATTTCAGAGATTGGGTTGTCCAACCCAAACCTGAATCAGAGCGATATTGGAAAACTTGGCTCAAGAATAACCCAGATAAAAAAAAAGACTTTTTACTGGCCAAAGAATTGATTCAAAAATTAGAATTCAAGCGAGTGAAGGTAAGTAATGAGCGTTACGATAAAATATTTGAAAAAACGCTTTTAGGTAAAAGGTCTAAATATGTGAGTAGCAATCAACACTTCTTGAAAAAGTTGGATTTGCGTTCTTACTGGCGTGTGGCGGCCATGCTAGTGGCCGCAGCTTTTATCTCCTTGCTTTATTTCTCTGATCAGTTTTATGATGTTGAAGAGATGGCAGGCCAAATGGAGATGATCACCAAAAAAAATGATGCGGGCCGAAAGTCACAGATTTATCTTCCAGACGGAACCATTGTTTGGTTGAACTCTCAAAGTAGCATCCAGTATAAACCTGATTTTTCAGGAAGTACAAGATCGGTCAAACTTTCAGGAGAAGCTTATTTTGAAGTCGCCAAAGACCCTTCAAAAAAATTCATTGTAAAAACTTCAGCGATGTCGGTCACCGCCATTGGTACTCAATTCAATGTAAATGCTTTCAGTTCAGTAGATCGCCATCAAGTCGCTTTAGCTGAGGGAAAGGTAATGGTTCAAAAGACAGAAAAGTTAAATGAAGATGATCAAAAAGTTTATTTAGATCCAGGACAAGTATTGGATGTTTTCAAGTCCAATGGGCAAATGATTCAATCCAGCTTTGACCCCAAGAAGATTTTGAGCTGGAGGGAAGGGATCATCTATTTTGAGGATGCTGTATTTGAGGAAGTAGTAGAAGTACTTGAAAGATGGTATGGCAAGACAATCATTGTCCAGAATATTGAAAAGGCAGGAGTATGGCAGTTTAATTCTGAATTCAATAATGAGACGCTGGAAAATGTCATGCGAAACATTAGCTATTCCAAAAATTTTGAATATACAATTGAAGGAGAAATAGTAAAAATAATTTTTTAAAAAATATGTGAGAAAGATAACCTTAACCCCCAAACAAAAAAAGAGCCGAAAACAAGGTTTTCGGCTCAAAAATTAATCTGAGCTCAAATTTTGGAAATTCACTGGCTCAGGTTTAGTCAACATAATAATTAACCAAATACAAAAATATGAAATTAAAATTAACCAAAGTCATAACTATGATAGCTAAATACTCAATATATGGGTTAGTTTTCCAATCGTTGTTTCTTAGTATGCTCCTTGCCAATCCGGGACGGGCACAAAAGAACGTCAGCGTGAGGGAAGTTAAGGTAGTGCTCAACTCTGATGACTTGACTGTAAAAAAGGTTTTCAGTCAGATTGAAGAAAAATCAGATTTTAGATTTGCAATTGATAAATCTGACTTAAAATACGAATTAAACCAAATAGTAAATATAGAAGCAGGTGAAAATGCTGTTTCTGATATTTTGCTACAAGTTTCTAAAGATTCGAAAACCAAGTTTAGACAGATTAATAATAACATTACTGTAAGTAGACTCGGATTAGAAGACAAAGAGGTAATCACAACTATCAAACAAGAGCGAACAGTTACAGGAACGGTGACAGATGAAGATAATCAAGGAATACCGGGAGTCAACGTAATACTCAAAGGAACGACATCTGGATCGGTTACCGATAATGATGGCAATTATATTATTAGTCTTCCCGAAGAGGGAGGCACCTTAATGTTTTCATACATTGGTATGTTGACTCAAGAGGTAGTGGTCGGATCTCGTTCGATCATAGATATTATGCTCATGCAAGATGCGACGCAAATGAGCGAGATCATTGTATCTTCTTTGGGTATTGAGAGGGACAAAAAATCTTTGGGATACTTTGCTCAGGAAATTAAAGGAGATAAAATAGTCGCTGCGCGCGAGACAAACTTTTTGAATAATATTAGTGGACGAGTAGCAGGTGTAGATATTCAAAAAACAGGAAATGGACCCGGTGGTACGACAGGTATTTTGATACGCGGGGGTGGTGGTTTTCTAACGGGTGCTCCAGGAAAAAATCAACCACTTTTTGTAGTTGATGGTATTCCAATCGATAACTATCAAACAGCAACCTCAACTAATGAATATGGCGCTACAGATAACGGAAATGGTGCTCAACATATCAATCCGGATGATATAGAAACGATGACAATCCTCAAGGGACCGGAAGCAGCGGCATTATATGGTAGCCGAGGAATGACTGGAGTTGTTTTGATCACAACAAAAAAAGGAACTCAAGGAAAGGGTTTAGGAGTTAGTTATAGTGGTTCTTTCACATTTGAAAGTCCGTTAGTTATGCCTGACATGCAGAATGAATATGCCCAAGGAGCCAACGGCGTTTATGATGCTGTAAGCACAGATAGTTGGGGGCCAAAAATCTCTGGGCAAACAGTAACTGACTGGACCGGATCAGATAATCCTCTTACTGCTGATGCTGATGACCTTAAGAATTATCTACAAACGGGTTCGAACTTTACAAACTCAATAAATGTTACCGGAGGAAACGATAAAGCGACATTCAGATTGGGTTACACTAATTTAGATTCCAAAGGGCTTATTCCTAACAGCACTTTGAAGAGAAACATGATAACGGTAAGGTCGACTGCACAACTGACCGAAAAGTTTAAAGCAGATGCTAAAATTAGCTATAATAATGAAAAGGTGGCAAATCGACCAGAAACATCTGGAAGTATCAATAACATATTTGCCGGATACATTACCCGACCAAGAAATGTGCAGTTTCAGCATTTGAATCCCTGGATGGATGGTAACGGTTCGATGGTTAATTGGAGCCCTACTAGTTTTAACACCCGTAGAAATCCTCATTGGGTAACAAACGAGGATTCAAATGAAGATAATACTGACCGAATCTTTACTATGATTAAGTTGGATTATATATTTGCCCCTTGGTTAAAAGCCTTTGCCCGATATGGTTCTGATTTTCGAAGTGCACAACGCGAGGATACTAAGGCATATGGCGTTTATGATGAATTGGGAAGTCTAACTCGGAATAATGGCTCAAACTATTTTGCATCAAATACTAGATCTACAGAAACAAATATTGATTTCTTGGTGACCGCCTCTAAAACTTATGGTGATTTGAATATTGCGTTAAATTTTGGTGGAAACAGTCGACATAATACATTTTTTGAAACTGCAGGTAGTACGGGATTATTAGATTTGCCTGGCGTTTATAACTTGAGCTTTGGAAGTTTTAACAGACCACAAAGCAATAAAGCCGAGAGTCGAATTCGATCATTGTATGGATTTGCAAATCTTGGATTTAAAGATTACCTATTTTTAGATTTGACCTATAGAAATGACTGGTCGAGTAATCTAGATGAAGAGGTGTGGTCTTTTTCCTATCCATCAGCAAGTCTATCCTTCGTGCTCTCAGATGCTGTAGCCCTTCCAAGTATCATCTCTTTTGCAAAGCTACGAGGAGCTGTTAGCCAAGGAGCATCAGATTTAGATGCTTATCAATTATCTCCGACCTATTCAATTGGTCGAGGGTTTTTGAATGTAATCTCAACATCTACTCCTAGCATTCTGTTTGATCCCCAGATTAAACCTGAATTTGTGACATCAAATGAATTCGGTTTGGATTTGAACTTATTAAACAATCGTATAGGAATTGAATTGGCGGCATACTCTAAGGTTATTACTGATCAAATCATACAATTGCCAGTTCCTGGAGCAACAGGATATCAATTTAAAATGATAAATGCAGGAGAAGTAGAGAGTAAGGGTTTCGAGTTGATGGTTTCTGGTTCACCAGTGCAGACTTCAGACTTTCAATGGAACATAATGATTAATTATGCAACAAATGAAATGGTAGTTAACAAACTAGATGATGGAATTGAACGTCTTCTTTTGCAGGGTGATGAAAGTTCTCGAGCTATAAGGATTGTGGCAGATCAAGGGGAGCCATTTGGTAATATTTATGGTCGAGACTTCCAGCGCGATGATAATGGTAATATTGTGGTAGATGATGCAGGAATACCCTTAAAATCTGCGGAAAAAAATTCTTTTATGGGTAATATTCAGCAAGATTTCACTATGGGTTTCATCAATGATTTTACTTATCGAGGTTTCAACTTTGGATTTTTAATTGATTGGAAACAGGGTGGTCAATTCTATTCTCAGTCAAGTGCTTTTATGCATTCGGCAGGTACACATCAGGGAACGGTTGCATATCGAGAGGGTGGACTTTTGGTTGATGGAGTAACTGCTGACGGCTCTACAAATACTAACACAATTACATCTGCACAATATTGGGATGCAGTGGCAGGTGCAGAACCTGTAGTTTCTGAATTCATGATGGATGCTACAAGTATCAGATTAAGAGAAGCTTATATCAGTTATACACTGCCGCAAAGTCTCGTTTCTGGAACACCGTTTAACAAAATATCGGTGGGAATTACGGGTAGAAACTTATGGCTTATAAAAAGTGAAGTACCAGGGATTGATCCTGAGACGAGTTTTTCTGTTTCTAACGCTCGTGGTTGGGAAAATGGTGCTTTTCCTTCAACCAAAGTGTATGGCTTCAATGTTAATTTAGGATTTTAAAATTTTATAGAATGAAAATACAGATAAAAAATACAATAATTGGACTGGTTTGTTTAATGACATTTACGTTTTCGTGTACTGATGACTTTATAGATCTTCAGAAGAATCCAAATGCATTTACACCTGAAAATGTTACTCCAAGTTTTCTATTGGCAGATGTCGTTAGTGCATCTGTGCTAGATCCTGGCATGCATCAACGGATGACTCAATTGACAAATGATGTTTTTGCTCAATATTGGGCCAATGAATCATTTAGCACTCAACAAGGAGTTACTAATGATGAATGGATTAGTAGTTATTATTCAGCTTATCACAGTAAATTTATCGCAAATTTAAGTGAAGGAATCCGTCTGGGTCGTGCAAGCGCGGCCGCGGGGATTCCACTCAATGAAACTCAAATTTCAAGAATATGGAAAGTTTGGGTATTCAGTCGGGCGACAGATATCTGGGGTGATATTCCTTACTTCGGTGCCGCCGATGGCACTGGTGAGAATCCAGTTTATGATGATCAGCAGCTTATCTATACTGACATGCTTAATGAATTAAGCGAGGCAGTTGACTCTTTAAGTACTGATAATCCTGCGCAGATTAATGGTCAAGACTATGTCTATGGCGATGATATCGCGAAATGGAAAAAGTTCGGTAACTCTTTGAGATTACGTTTAGCGATGAGAATATCTGAAGCTGATCCAGCGCTTGCTCAGCAGCATGCAGAGGCTGCAATTACTAGTGGCATAATGACTTCAGCTGATGATAATTGTTTGGTGACACGAACTGCAAATTTTGGATGGGGCTTTGCATATCCTTACACATTTTATTATGGATGGGGAGGTTTGCACATGAGTAGATCGATGGAAAATTTATTGACCGGTTTGGGTGGCCAACCTATAGCTATTGACACTACAGGTATGATTGTAGATGATGCAGGTTTTTTACTTCCTGATAATGAAAATGCGCTTGACCCTAAGGCAAACTTATTTAGATTAGGGGTTCCATCTGTTGTGGATCCAAGAGGCCCAATATACTTCTCACCAGCTGTTGGAGCCGAGGAGGTCAAAGTTGCCAATGCTGCTGGTGATACTGTTACAGTTGATACCCGCAACCGATGGATTGGTGTACCAGCGGGATTAAGTACGGGTAATTCCGCCTTGGCTGAGCATGTATTTACTAACATATCTATCATGGGGCCTACCATGTCAACAGATGCGGAGCGTCCTTTAGAGATTTTAACCTATCACGAGCTTTGTTTCTTGATGGCTGAAGTCGCGCAACGTGGATGGAATGCTGGAGGTACTGCTAAAGATTGGTATGAAGCTGGAATCACTGCATCTATGACTCATCACGGAGTTGATGCAGCCACAACCGCAGCTTATATAGCTTCTTCGGCTGAGAATACCTATGGTACAACTGTGGCATTTGATAATAACTCTGGTAAAGCGTTCAATGGCAGTACTGTTGATGATGCTATGAGTAAAATAATCACTCAAAAGTACCTCGCACTATTTCCTGACGGAGGTTGGGAGGCATGGGCAGATCATAGAAGATTGCATTTGCCTGTTTTGATTCCTATGGCAGCTCCTGATGGGCGTTATACGGCTAGAGATGGAGGACCTGATAACTTTACCAAAAGGATTACCTATCCTTCAACTGAGCAGATCAATAATAGTGAATATTACGATGCTGCAGTTTCAAGTCAAGGAGCTGATGTTGAGACTACCAGTGTTTGGTGGGACCAATAGATATCACCTATAAAAAAAAAGGCCCTTCAGTTATTCAAGGGCCTTTTTTTTTCAGAATAATCCATTCTTTCTAAATGTATTGTTGTCATATTTTCAATGAAAACCTACTATTGTCAAGCGGTTTAATATGAATAAAAAAATATCGATGTGTGGAGTTATTGGGCTATTACTTGGAGTCATTTTATTTGGGTGCAACCAAACAAATAAGGAAAAGTTTTATAAGCTAGATAGTGATGATACTGGAATATTTTTCAATAATATCAACGCTGAAAATGAACAAATAAATATTTTTACTTATGAATACCTCTACAATGGTGGAGGTGTTGCCATTGGAGATATAAATAACGATGGATTGACTGATATCTATTTCAGTTCTAACAATCTTGAGAATAAATTATATTTAAATAAGGGCAATTTCAAATTTGAAGATATCACAAGACTTTCTAGTACAGGTTGCCAGAAAGGTTGGAAAACAGGGGTTTCTATGGTTGATATCAATGCTGATGGTTGGCTTGATATCTATGTCTGCCGTTCGGCAGATGGGGATCCAAGTAATCGGAAAAATTCACTACTTATTAATAATGGAGATTTAACTTTCACGGATCGGGCCAGTGATTATGGATTGGATGATAATTCCTATTCCACGCAAGCTGCTTTTTTTGATTATGACAGGGATGGAGATTTGGATGCCTTTTTGTTAAATCACTCGTTGTTACAGATTTCAAATTCATTTAACATAAAGGTCATTAATCGAATAGATCGGTATCCACATGTGGGTAACAGACTTTTGAGAAATGATGGGGGTATATTTGTTGATGTAAGTGATACATCTGGAATTTATGGCCCTGCTTCGAATTATGGATTGGGCGTAGGTGTATCAGATTTTAATAATGATGGCTGGCCAGACTTGTATATCTCCAACGACTATGTGGATAGTGATAAGTTGCTAATCAATGACCAGAAAGGGAAGTTCATAATGGCTACGGACAGTATGCTCAGTCAAATTTCACAGTTTTCAATGGGTTTAGATATTGGAGATGTGAATAGAGATGGAAATATGGATATCATGACCTTAGATATGCTACCAGAAGACAACAAGCGTCAAAAATTATTATTTGGTCCTGAGCACTATTACGTGTACTCCTCTATGCAAAAAAACGGTTATTCAAGTCAGTGCATGCGCAATATGCTTCACTTAAATAATGGAAATGCTACATTCAGCGAAATTGGACAAATTGCAGGGGTATCAAATACTGATTGGAGTTGGTCAGCTTTATTTGCCGATTTTGATAATGATGGGTTTCAAGATCTATTTGTCAGCAACGGTTATAAAAGAGATTTTACCAATCATGATTTCTTAAATTATAAGGCCGACCAAGAAATCAAGATTGCACAAAAAAAGGTGGGAATTTATACCGAAATGTTTGAAAAGATACCTTCAAGTAAGCCGACCAATTACCTATTTAAAAATTTGAGAGGGCTTCATTTTGATAATGTGAGTGATCAGTGGGGATTTGATGAAGGAGGATTGACTCATGGAGCGGCATATGCAGACCTTGATAATGATGGTGATTTGGATATGATATTGAATAATATGGATGCAAATGCGGGCATCTATCGCAATAATGTTGGAGACATACTTAAAAATAATTACTTAAAAATTAAACTTTTAGGAAAAGATCAAAATCACTTTGCAATTGGTGCACGGGTCATTGTCTTCGTCAAGGGTCAATTAATTGTTCGTGAACAATATCCTGTGAGAGGATTCCAGTCTTCAGTGGATCCTATACTGCATTTTGGACTTGATTCTGTGACACAAGTGGATTCCATTCATGTTTTATGGCCCAAAGGAGGCTTACAGAAACTTGTGGGTACGAGCGTAAATCAAATACTATCTATCAAGGAAAGTGATACAAACCGCTCTATTATTGCCCAAAAACCGACAGTAAGTCCGCTGCTTGAAGAAGTTCAGATAATGCCTATCAGTCATATAGAAAACGAATTCATTGATTTTTTAATACAACCCTTGCTGCCTCGAATGTATTCTACTCAGGGTCCTGCGATGGTCATCGGAGATGTTAATGGAGATGCGTTAAATGATTTATTTGTTGGGGGAGGAAAAGGTCATAAAGGGGCTATCTATTTAAAAAATCATAAAGGCGATTATAGTAAACTGCAGCAAAGTTTTGACGGAGCTACTGAAGATGTAGACGCATCTTTTTTTGATGCTGATAGAGATGGTGATTTAGATTTATACGTAGTGAGTGGAGGTTATGAATTTTCATCAAACGAAGGAGGTTTACAGGATCGTTTGTATATCAACAAAGGAGATGGAAAATTTGATAAGGCTAAAAACAGATTACCTTCCCTTTTATCTAGTGGGTCTTGCGTTCGACCTTTTGATTTTGATTTTGATGGGGATCTAGATCTTTTTGTCGGAGGAAGAATTGTTCCAGGGAGCTATCCCAAAGTACCTTTAAGTTATCTCCTTGAAAATGATGGCAAAGGGTTCTTTAAAGTTGTGACATCAAGTGTGGCACCTGATTTACAACGCGTAGGTATGGTATCTGATGCGAAATGGGCGGATTTCAATGGAGATGGGAAACAGGACATTATTGTGGTGGGCGAATGGATGGGCATAAAAATATTCATCAATGAAAATGGTAAATTGATTGATAAGTCCTATGAATTCCTTGACGATGCCTATCAGGGTTGGTGGAATACCATAGAAGTAAATGATCTTGATGGTGATGGTGATATGGACTTTATAGCAGGAAATTTAGGAATGAATAACCAAATGAAAGCCTCACGTGAATCACCGGTGAGTATGCAATATGCAGATTATGATGATAATGGTTCTGTGGATCCAATACTTTTTTATCATATCCAGGGAAAGAGTTTTCCTTATGCAAGCAGAGATGAGTTAATTGCGCAATTACCTATGTTAAAAAAGCGTTTTGTGGATTATGAATCCTATTCATCAGCTGTATTAGAAACTATATTCACTGAAAAGGAGCAAGCATTATCTAAAGAATTGGTAGCCACTACTTTTGAAACTTCAGTATTTATCAATGATGCGAACCAGCAATTTTCAAAAATGTCTCTTCCCATTGAAGCTCAGTTCTCGCCTGTTTATTCCATAGCGGTTTCAGATGTCAATGGAGATGATGTTTTAGACATTATACTGGGTGGAAATCTTGAAAAAACGAGGGTTCGCACGGGCAAGTATACAGGTAATAATGGATTTGTTTTTATAGGAAGTGCATCTGGAACTTATCATTATTTAAATCAAAATAATTCTGGCCTAAATGTTTTAGGTGACGTAAGAAAGATTATTGTTGATGGGAATCGCATACTATTTGGAAGAAATAATTCTGATGTGATGATCTATGAGATAAAAGGAGATATTTAGATTCTCTAAGTTTAATAGTTTGAATAGTATGTATGTCCTAAAACTATAGTTAATAACTTTCGCAAGTATTAAGGGCTTTTCTTCTTCATAATTCAATAAAGGAAGTAGTTTATCCATTATTGTTTGCCCTTTTGCTTGTGAAATTTTTTTAAATAAGTTCATTGAGGCTTCTAATAAGGTAGATGAACGCGTATTTTTTATATAAACTTTTGACCTAATACAAGTTTACATAGGGTGGATCAGTTTCATTATCCTATGTTAATCATTTTTAGATTAATTTCAGGTACTTAAGGAAAGATTTAGAGCTGATCATGTTTTAAAAAATGCTTATTTATTTCAAAATAGGCAATATAAAATAGGAAGTTCAAAATCGAGTAATTACTTAGATCGGTAATAACAATTTTATGAAATTATTTTAACTTAGTTACATGAGAAACCTATTTATATTTTATGGTTTCATCTTTTGTCATTTGGCAATGAGTCAAAGTGATTCCAATTTTAAATGGTGGAATCCTACAACGCATGAGTTTCAAGTGATAGAGGGGCAGGCTTGGTTCGATGAGGTCCAAGAACCTTATGATCGACTGCCCCATCGCGTAGTTGATAAGGTGGATCCAGAGATCTGGGGACTGTCCAAACATTCGGCAGGTCTGATGATTCGTTTTCGTTCAAATGCCAAAGAGATTAAGATCAGATATCAGACCCAGGATGAAAATTTGAGGTACATGGATCACATGTCGACCACGGGCGTAAGTGGGTTGGACTTATATGCCATAAATAGTGATGGAATGGAAGTTTGGTGTGCCTCTGGTCGGAGTTTTGGAGATACCATTACGTATGCTTACAAACTTCTGAACCCCAATGATGGTTATCATGATCGAGGGCGCGAATACCGACTTTACTTACCGCTTTATAATCAAGTTAATTGGATGGAGATTGGTGTTGACCAACAGGTGTATTTTGAACCCTTGCCTGTTCGAAAAGAGTTACCTATTGTAGTGTATGGTACATCTATCGCACAGGGGGCATGTGCTTCGCGACCGGGTATGGCTTGGACTTCCATTTTAGGAAGAAAGATGGACAGACCCTTGATCAATCTGGGTTTCTCAGGTTATGGAAAATTGGATATGCCGTTGATTGACTTACTTGGTGAGATTGAGGCAAAAATATATGTCCTAGATTGTCTTCCAAATTTGGCTTCAGATAGTTGGGTAAGATGGGGGATTGAAAATGAGCAGGCCCTAAAAGATAGAATACTTGAAGCTGTGCAAGACCTTCGTGAAAAGCAGCCCGAAGTACCCATTCTTTTGGTGGATTATGCAGGTTATACTCAAGCCCTTGTCAGTGACAAAAAGAGCAAAGAAGTCAGCCAAGTTAATGCACTTCAGCAGCAAGTATTTCATCAACTAAAACAGGGGGGTATGCACCAGCTTTTTTATTTAACCAAAGAAGAAATTGGTTTTCAGATGGATGATACTGTTGATGGAATTCATCCGACAGACCTGGGAATGATGAAATACGGCATGAGTTATGAGAAAAAAATACGATCCATATTGAAAGAACCAACGGGAACAGCTTCGACGACACATCCCATTACCCAATATAGGGAGCCCGGGAATTATGATTGGGAAAAAAGGCATAAAGAAATCTTGAATATAAATCTAATGGATCCACCAAAAGCAGTTTTTTTAGCCAATTCAATTGTTCATTTTTGGGGAGGATTACCCGAGACTAAATTAAGGAGAGAACAAGCTTCTTGGGATCAATTTTTCACCCCTTTGGGTCTCAAGAATTATGCTTACGGATGGGACAGGATCGAGAACGTCATATGGCGGGTATATCATGGTGAGCTTGATGAATTTGAGGCAGAAAAGGTTTTGGTCATGATAGGGACTAACAATTTACATCTCAATACAGATGAGGAAATCATTGAAGGATTGCACCTTTTAATGAAGGCCATTAAAATCAGACAGCCCACAGCTAAAATAACACTTATGGGCTTGTTACCCAGAAGAGACTATGAAGCTAGAATTGTAAAGCTAAACTTTCAAATCGCTCAGTTGGCAGGAAAAGTATCGGTACCCTACAGAGATCTTGGGTACGTGTTTTTAAATAAGGGAAATAAAATTGATGAGTCGTTCTTCTCTGATGGATTACATCCAAATACTGCGGGTTATCTAAGATTGAGAGAGGTGGTAACACCTTTGTTGACAGACTGAGGTTCTTCATGACAGATATCGAAGGTGGATGAGTGTCATTCCTTTAGAATCAATTCAGAGCTGTCATTTTTGAGTTGCTCTTGGCCCGATTTCTATGACTTCCATATTGAAAATCTTCCCATGTTCAATTTCAAACCTCAATAGGGTTTTCACCTTGTGAAATCCATGTTTTCCCGCGGCACCAGGGTTTAAATAAAGAACATTGTATTTTTTATCAAAAATTACTTTTAAGATATGAGAATGTCCACAAACAAGAATATTGGGTTGTTTGGCCAATAATAGGGCTCTAATATTTTTTGTGAATGACGGTGGTTTGCCGGCGATATGGGTCATCATGATGCGCATGCCGCCACAAGAAATTAATGTTGTTTCTTGCGTGCGTATTCTGATGTCGTGCCCATCTATATTACCAAAGACGGCTCGCAAGGGTTTAAAATTTTCTAAAGTCTCCAATAGGGTTACATTTCCGACATCTCCCGCGTGCCAAATTTCATCACAATCTTTAAAATAATGAAAAACCTTAGGATCTAAATATCCATGTGTATCGGAGATTACACCCACTTTCATAGACGCAAACTAGGTAAATTTTAACACATTTTAACAGGTTTTTTTTTTGAATATTTGAAGACTTATTTTTGTTTTGTATTTCGATTCAAAATAGGCAAAAAATTACTTTTGATTGTTTCAATTAAATTGAGCTCAGTATTTCAAATAGAATATGTCAATTATAGTAGAAAATCTCACTAAAAAGTACGGAGAGCAAAAAGCCGTTAATGATATTTCCTTCAAAATAGAGACAGGCGAGGTCGTCGGATTCCTAGGACCCAATGGTGCTGGAAAAAGTACAACGATGAAGATGATTACATGCTTTATGGCTCCATCTATCGGGAATATTACTGTCGATGATATTTCAGTTAACGAAAATCAATCATTAATAAAGAAAAAGATCGGTTATCTTCCTGAGAATAATCCTTTGTATTTCGATATGTCTATTGTGGATTATCTTCGGTTCACGGCGGAAATACAAGGAGTTTCTAAAAGTGACATTCCTGGTCGAATTGGAGAAATGATTGAATTGTGCGGTTTAGTGAGAGAAAAACATAAAAATATTAACGAGTTGTCCAAAGGTTTCAGGCAAAGAGTAGGACTAGCCCAAGCGATGATCCATGATCCTGAGGTTTTGATTTTGGATGAGCCAACTACTGGGCTGGATCCTAACCAAATTGTCGAGATCAGAAAATTAATAAAAGAATTAGGCAAGCAAAAAACTGTGATCTTAAGTTCGCATATTCTTTCAGAAGTAGAAGCTACTTGTGATCGAATTTTAATAATTAATCGAGGAAGAATAGTTGCGGATGGAACCTCTGAGACATTACGGTCCCAAGCTGATGGCCAAGAATCGTTGACGGTCCATATAGCGCCTTTAAACGAGGAGTTGGAGAAATCATTATTGGGTTTAGGATCTGTTGAAAAAGTAAGTGCGATAGAGGACAAGCCTGGATTTTATAGTATTCAGTCCAAGCCTAATATGGAATCTAGAAAAGCAATTTTTGATCTATGTGTGAAAAAGAAATGGTATTTGCTTGAAATGACTGGTATAGAAACCCGTCTTGAGGATGTTTTTAGAGATTTAACTAATTAGCAATATGAAAAAGACTTGGATCATCACGAAAAGAGAATTGGCTTCTTTTTTTGACTCCCTTACCGCATACGTAATGGTAGTATTATTTTTGGGTTTAAGTGGAATATTCACATGGCTGGTAGGCTCAAACATTTTTGTTAATAATCAGGCCAATATGGGAGTTTTTTTTGGTATCGCTTTTTGGTCACTTTTTTTCTTCATCCCTGCATTGACCATGAAAATGGTTGCGGAGGAAAATAGATTAGGAACAATAGAATTATTGACTACAAAGGATATTACTGATGGACAGATCATAAGAGGTAAATTTTTTGCATGTTTGATTTTGATACTCATCTCATTGATTTGTACACTTCCGTATTATATAACCATTAGTCAATTAGGAAACATTGATGATGGAGCAGTCATAGGTGGTTATGTTGGACTACTTTTTTTATCGGGATCTTATGTAGCGGTTGGTCTTTTCGCGAGTAGCATCACTACCAATCAAATAGTGGCATTTTTGGTTGCGCTATTTATAGGTATATTTTTTCATTTATTGTTTGATGTGATGGGTACATCGACTTCGGGGATTTTAGGCTCTTTTTTTAACTATTTAAGTATGCGTGTTCATTTTGATTCTATAAGTAGAGGGGTCGTGGATTCTCGAGATTTAGTCTATTTTGGATCTATAATAACCATGGGTCTTTATTTAGCTGAATTGATGCTGTCTAAACGCAATTGGCAATCTTAAGTTTATACTATGAAAAAATCAAAATTATTTATTCAGGGGAGTATGGTTTTGGCCATAATTTTGGTAGTAAACTTGTTGTCTGAAGTAGCCTACTTCAGGATTGATTTTACTGAGGATAAACGATATACTCTTGGACAAGCTACTCGAAGTATTCTTGAGGATTTAGATGATGTCATCACTGTTAAGGCATACTTTACAGAAGATTTACCAGCACAACTGGGGTATATAAAGGATGAATTAAGAGATCAGTTTATCGAGTACGAAAATCGTTCGAATGGAAACTTTGTATTCGAATTCATCAATCCAAACACATCGGACGAGTTGAAGCAAGAAGCCATGCAAAATGGTATAACACCCGTATCTATTAATGTAGTAGAGGATGATCAGAGACAGCAAATTCAAGCATTTATGGGTATTTTGATCCAAGCTGATGGGCAGAAAGAAGCAATACCGCTTGTTCAGCCCGGATCCGGTTTAGAATACGAAATAACTACTTCAATAAAAAAAATAACTCTTAAAAATAAACCTAAAATCGGACTGATTACGAGTAATAATGGAGTGACCATGGGAGCTATTCCGCAATTGTTCCAACAGCTTGCGGTGATGTATGAAATGGTTTCGTTTAATTTATCGGATTCTTCTGAGATCACTCCTAATTATAGCTGTATGATTTGGATCAGCCCAAATGATACTATTCCATCAGCTGACTTTGATAAGGTCAATAAATATTTAGATAAGGGAGGTAATTTATTTCTAGCTTATTCCAATATTTCAGGTAACCTTCAAACAGCAGAAATATTTTCTAAACCAGATATAGGTTTAAAGGACTGGCTGCAGTCAAAAGGTATATCGATGGGAAATCAAGTTGTGATTGATGCTTCTTGTGCCTCAGTCACAGTGCAACAAAAGCAAGGATTTTACACCATGAATAGCCAGATTGAATTTCCTTATTTTCCTCAAATCAGAAAGTTTGAAAAACATCCAATCACTGTAGGTCTGGAATCGATGATGTTACCTTTTTCGAGTCCTCTCGATTTTATTGGATCAGATACTACACTAGCAATTAATGCAGTCCTTCAAACCAGTGAAATGTCAGGTACTCAAAATACACCAAACTATATGAATGTTCAAAAGAAATGGATTGAACAAGATTTTACTGCACCAAATCAAACATTAGCATTATCTATGGAACATATGGGTGCAAATAATGGGAGTATGGTAGTTGTGTCCAATGGGCAATTTATAAATAATGGAGAAGGCCAACAAGCACAACAATTGAATATGGATAACATTAATTTTGCTTCCAATGCCATTGATTGGTTATCGGATGATACGGGACTTGTGGGCTTAAGGACTAAGGGAATTACGAGCAGACCCTTAGAATCTATTGATGATGGTACAAAATCACTGGTGAAATATGGGAATGTGTTCTCTCCTATTTTATTGATTTGTATTTATGGATTTATCCGGAGGTCATCGGTACAGCGAAAACGTCAAAAATGGGTCCAAGGGGATTATAGTTGATTAAATTTCTTTTTTTATGAAAGTCATGAATACATCAAAACTTTTTATTTTTTTGGTCATTATTAGTCTAGTTTTTGTCATTATTAAGTTTACTAAAAATCCAGACAGAAGTAATAGCTATAATGAGGTATTAGTAGATTTTGATTCACAACTTGTGGATAAAATAAAGATTAATAATGAAAATGAGCAAGTCATATTAGAAAAAATTTCTGGTCAATGGAAGGTAAAAGTAGGCCAAAAACAGCATGAGGCTGTAAAGAGTACAGTGGAATCTTTTTTACAAACCATTCAAACCATTAAGCCCTCTAGACTGGCTTCTCGATCAGTTGAGCGGTGGTCAGATTATAATGTGGACGACAAGGGGACACGGGTGATTATATCTGGAGACAAAGATGTTTTTTTAGATATAATTCTGGGTAGATTCGCTTTTGAAGGACAAAGAACTTACTATAGTTTTGTCCGTCTAGTGGATGATAATGATACCTATGTAGCAGATAATTTCATGAAAATGAGTTTGGTTTCTAAAAGGGATGATTTTCGAAACAACCGCGTATCGAACTTCAGAAATGATTCATTGACTGCTATAGATTTCATCTATCCAGATAGTGCTTTTTCGTTGACTAAGAAAGAAACCTATTGGTTTAAAAATAACGTCGAGGTTGATTCAATTAAGTTCAAAAAGTACCGTGATGACGTTCAATTTATCATGAGTAAATCTTTTGCTTCATCAGATTCTACATCAGTAGCTACGCATGAGGTGATCTTTCACTTTTCTAATAGGTCTGAAATAAAAATTACAAAAAGCCTTGAGCAAGGAGATTGGTTGATAAGATCTTCTGAGAATAAAGATGAAGCATGGAAAGATCCTGTCCTTTCGGAAAAAATATTCATTTCAAAAAAATATTTTTGATTTTTTTATCTTTTGGTGAAACCCTTTTTTTATTTGATTTTTAAGTTAGCCTAACAATCTCTAATTTTTGTGAGCAATGATGCTTATATTTGAAAATATGAGTGTACGCCTAGGAACCTTTTTTCTGTTTTTGATGGTAATATTTACTTTTTCTAAGAGTCCATCTGAGATTGATATTAGTACTGAAATCAACTGGATCAGTTTTGAAGAAGCGGTGGCGAAAACCTCACAGAACCCCAAAATGATTTTAATTGATCTTTACACAGATTGGTGTGGATGGTGCAAAAAAATGGATCGAGATACCTACAGTCGTGCTGAAATTGTGGCGTACGTTAATGATAAATTTTATGCAGTAAAATTTGATGCTGAAGGTGCTGAAGAAGTTAGTTTCAGAGGTCATACTTTCAAATTCGTGGCCTCAGGTCGAAAGGGATATCACGAATTGGCGGCAGCGCTCACACAAAATAAGCTCAGTTACCCTACGACGGTTTTTATGAATGAAAAGCTCCAAATCATTCAACCCGTGCCGGGTTACTTGGATGCGCCTACTTTTGATACTATTTCCAAATACATGGGTGAGGGGAAATATAAAAATATAGCTTGGGAGGATTTTCAAAAATCTTATCAAAGTAAACTTTGAAGTAACTTTTTTAGGGTGCTTTACGTAAATCATGAAGTAACCATTCGGATGTTATTGGCATCCTCTAGATAATCATTACTCGTTAAAAGATATTTATTATGACCAAGAGACTCATTTTTAGTTTAACTCTATCAATGGTGGGGTTCTTTTTGTTGGCAGATCCCATCCAAAGAAACTTACAGCCGTTTAAGCAATTATATGTAAAAGATGGTATCGAGGTTGTACTTATAAAAGGTACAGAAAATAACGCCAAGGTGGATGTTTCAGGATGTAATCCCGCAGATGTGCTGACTGAGGTCAACAATGGTCGATTAACGATACGTATGAGGTCAAATGGAAGATATAGAAATATTGAGGTAAAAGTAGCGCTTACTTATGTGAATCTCGATGGAATAGATGTATCCTCGTCAGGAGTGGTCAAAGGATCAGATCAATTGGAAAGTGAAGCCCTAGAGATTGAAGTCAGCAGTGCCGGTTCGCTGGAGTTAAATATTCTTTCCAATAGCTTAGATTTAGATGTCAGCAGCTCGGGGTTTGTAGCCTTGAGTTTAGAGGTGAATAAACTTGAGGTTGAAATCTCAAGTGCAGGGAAGGTTGAGCTGACAGGTCAAGTTCGTGACCAAGCATTGGACATCAGTAGTGTGGGACATTATGAGGGCTTTACGATGATTTCCGAAAGAACATTAGTGGATATAAGTAGTGGAGGACTCGCTCAAGTTTATGCAAAAGAAAAACTAGATGTCCATGCGAGTAGTGGCGGGTCATTAGAATTTCAAGGAAGTCCAGTGAGTTTGAGCAAACGCTTAAGCAGTGGAGATTCTGTAAGTCAATATTAATCATTTAAATCCAAGAGCGTTTATGTTTTCAGGAAATGGGCGAGGTTCATCAGGGAGTTTGCCATACATATTGTGTGTCTCTCTCATTGTCCTAGGATGTGAAAGTGTTGAAACCCAGCGAGATCAATTTTTTACCCAAGGAAATGAAGCGATTGAATCGAAGTCTTATGAGACTGCGATTAGTTTATACACAAAAGCCATTAAGATAGATTCTGATGATGCTGAGTCTATCAATAATAGGGGAGTAGCCAAACGAGAATTAGGTAGAGTTTATGAAGCGATCCAAGATTATAACGAGGCATTATTGATTGATAATGAATTTTGGGATTGCCTACATAACCGAGCCATGGCCTATCAAGAGGTGGGTAATTGGACGAAAAGCATCAGAGATTACGATTTACTTATTGCCCATCATGATAGTTCCATTTATCACGAAGCTAAGGCGCTTATTTTCACAGATGCAAAAGATTATGAACGAGCCATAGATGAATTTAATAGGGTACTGGCAAGAAATCCAAAGGATATTGAGGCCAAGATTAATTTAGCCACCTTAGATTTTTATATGGGCAATAAGCAAAGGGCGGCAGCTAATTTAGAGGAAATTTTGCATCAGTCTCCCAATGAAGCCTATGGATACAATACACTCAATCAGATATATATAGAGTTATCATCATTGGACTTAGCCTATCGGGCCATCCAGCAAGCCCTCAGGCTCGAGCCTAATAATGCTTTTTTTCTGAATAATAGGGGTTTTACCTATCTAGAGATGGATTCTATAGCTTTAGCCTTGATTGATATCAACCAAAGTATTATTTTGACTCCTGACAATCCATGGTCTTATCGAAATAAGGGCTACTACTATTATAAAATGGGGGATTTCACTCAGGCCATCCGTTATTTGAAGCAATCTTTGGAGATGGATGAAAACGTAAAGGAAGCTCATTTGATGTTGGGTATGACCTATTTATCAGACGGCCAATCAGGAATGGCTTGCCAGGCATGGCAAATAGCAATGGATGTGGGGAACCATAAGGCCCAAGCTTACTTGAACGATCATTGTAATTAAGTGTATCATTATTTTTTTGAAAATTAATTGATAGAGAGAAGTCCTATGGCTAAAAATAATCAAAGGAAATAACTGGTGCTAGGAACATAAAGGGGAAGACCAAAACGACTTGGTTAGGTGTATTTGATCTAGATGGATTCCATAAATAGGGCATGACCTTTACAGAGTGGAAAAAAATATTAAGGACCAGCTTGAGTGCAGCTAGGGTCCATGTAATGACATTATTTTTTAGAAATAAGGAATGGATATAGGATGCTAGATACTCGGTTAGAGGAAACGCTTAGGAAACGCCTGCAAGGAGCATTACCTGGAAATTTCGCTCATGAGAAGATGAGAGCTCAGATCATCCATGAAGAAGCTGCTCGAAAACCTTTTGAGCTTTCCCCAATAGAGGGTGCAGTTCTGATATTGTTATACCCAGATGAACATTCGAGCGATTGGAAGTTCCCCTTGATTCAGCGTCCTCCTTATGATGGGGTCCATGGTGGGCAAATCAGTTTCCCTGGAGGGAAAAAAGAGCATTCGGATAATGATTTGCTACAAACTGTCCTTCGCGAGACCCATGAAGAAATAGGCGTTTCAGATTCAAGCATCCAGATAATTGGTAAGTTGAGCAAGTTGGATGTAGCAGCGTCTAATCATGTGATACTTCCCGTGATTGGCTTTATGGATCAAAAACCTATATTTACACCTCACCCTTATGAGGTAGCGGAGATTATTGAAATACCTTTGATCAATTTGTTTAAAAAAAATGTAATCAAGGAAAAAAATTTGCAGACTAGAGGAGTAACTTTAAGGACACCCTATTATGATGTTGATGATCACTTTATTTGGGGTGCAACAGCGATGATAATTAATGAATTGATAACTATAATCAAGTCTGAATGAATGAAGCTTTAATTCAAAATGATGCGGTAATATTCGGTATCCTGATGTTGATGTTGGGAGCCATTTTTTATACCTCAGATTGTAATTTTTGGTTTTGGAAAAAATTCTATGGTTGGGTTCCATCCGTACTTATTTGTTATTTTTTACCTTCGTTGCTTTATAGTTTTGGTATCATTGATCCAACAAAATCTAACTTATATTTCATGGCTTCTCGGTATTTATTACCAACCAGTTTGATTTTATTAACACTTTCTGTAGACGTTAAGGAGCTCATAAAATTAGGTCCTAAGGCCATCATTATGTTCTCTACAGGCACTGTTGGCATTATCTTAGGGGGCCCTATAGCCCTTCTTTTGATTTCTTATATTGCCCCTGAAGTTATCAATGCACCACCCACTGAGGAAATATGGCGCGGCATGACGACCATTGCGGGCTCATGGATTGGAGGTTCTGCCAATCAAACAGCAATGAAAGAAGTTTTTGAAGTAGGTGGATCCCTATTCTCGAAGATGGTGGCGGTAGATGTGATCATGGGTAATTTATGGCTGGCCATTTTAATGCTAGGGATAGGTAAAAACAAAAAGATCAATCAATTATTAATGGCCGATGATCGAGCCATTGAAAATTTAAAAAATCGCATGGAATATTTTCAACAGAAGTCTGCAAAAACAGTTTCTCTATCAGATATAATTAAGATTTTGGCCATTGGTTTTGGCTGTATGGGATTGTCTCATTTTTTGAGTGATCTCATTGCTCCTTATTTGAGTATTAATTTCCCGCAATTGCAAGACTATAGTTTGACCTCAGGCTTCTTTTGGATTGTCGTGATTGCAGCTACTTTGGGTGTTGCACTCTCTTTTACGCGTGCCCGATCTTTGGAGCACGTGGGAGCGTCAAAATTCGGCAGTTTAATGGTTTATGTTTTGATTGCTACCATTGGTATGAACATGGATATATTGGCTGTTTTTGAAAATCCGGGCTTGTTTTTAATTGGATTCATCTGGATTGGATTTCACGCTATGTTATTAATGGTAGTAGCTAAAATCATCAAAGCACCTTACTTCTTTGTAGCAGTAGGCAGTCAGGCCAACGTAGGAGGAGCTGCCTCAGCACCTATTATAGCGGCCTATTTCAGTCCATCTTTGGCTCCCGTAGGTGTGCTTTTAGCCGTATTAGGATATGTGGTGGGTACTTATGGAGCATATATTTGCGGATTATTGCTCCAAGGAGTATCTCCTTGAATGGCATTACAGATCTCGTTTTAAATGGATGATTAGCTATTTTGGGTAGCTTTCTCTGCCATCTTTTGTGCCAATTCGACTCCTAAATATTTTTCTATCCCGTAATGGCCTAAATATATGATGGGAGTGCTGAAAATGGCAATGACAAATTTGAAGATATAATTGACAGACCCCACAGCCAATACTTGAGCAAGAGGCCATTGACTTTCTTCTGGAGCCAATAGATAAAAGGCCAAAAAGAGCACAACGAAGCTGTCAATTAATTGAGAGATCAGTGTAGAACCGGTCGCTCTTAACCAGATCAATTTTGCTCCGGTAAATTTTCTGAGCTTTTGAAAAATATAAACGTCCAATAATTGACCTATGAGGAAGGCAACTAAACTTCCCACGATGATACCTAGACCTTGGGTGAAAATCTTATTGAAAGCCAAGTCTATATTAAAGACATTTCCGATCGCATCTAGGGCATTGATTTCTAGCCAAAACTGCGCGGGAGGCAATAGGGTGATGGTATAAATAATAAGGAAGGTATAGCTGATCAAACCAGCGGTCAATAAGCTGATTTTTTTAATCCCTTCCCTACCAAAGTATTCATTGATAATATCAGTAATCAAAAAAACCACAGGCCATAAAACAACCCCTGCGGTAAGGTTAAAATCAAGATTAAAACCTAAGATTCCAATATGAGCAGGTGCGATACTTATTATTTTTTCAGCAGAAAAAATTTTAACACCCATGATTTCTGCAAGTAAGGCATTAGTAATAAATATACCTGAAAGGATTAAGAAGAGTTGTTGTTTTTTTCCTGTAGCTAGGGCTTTACTCATTGATTTCAAATATACGACCTTCTAAGGCCAAGTGGGCATTTTCAAATTCAGTTTGCACTTCTTTTAATAAAGGGCTCAAATCTTTGTACCGTGTAGAAAAATGTCCTATCGTAAGCTTACCAACTCTTGCTGCGTTTGCGATACGTCCTGCTTGCGTGGTGGTAGTATGAAAGGTCAGATGCGCACGCTCTTTCATTTCATCCATAAAGGTAGCCTCATGATAAAGTAAATCAACTCCTTTAATCCATTTGATAAGTTCTTCATCGTATTTTGTATCTGAACAGAAAGCATATGAATGATGCTTTCTTGGGGGAAGCGTGAATTCTTCATTCGAATACTTTGTCCTGCCATCTTCATGAAGCACATCAATGCCTGATTTGAGTTGTTTGATTTCTAAAGGGTTTAGCTTCTCTGTTAGATAATCATCCTTAATTCTTCTTAAATTAGGTTTTTCTTCAAACAAAAATCCGGCACAAGGAATGGAATGCTTCAGTGGAATACTCTTGATGGTAAGTTTCGGTAGATCTACTAGGAGTTCTTGAATCCCTTGTTTCCATTCAGTGAGTTCAATCGGGAAGTTGAATACCGTTCTTGAATGTTTGAGTTGAATTGTGATCATTTCTGAAAGCCCGGGTGGACCAATCAAGGTCAATTCTTGTTTACGTCCATAGAGCTGCATCGTGGAGAGAAGTCCAAGTAATCCGAAACAGTGATCACCATGAAGATGGCTGATCAAGATGTGATTGATCCTGGAGAGTTTTACATTATATTTTTTAGCTTGTAGCTGGGTACCCTCGCCACAATCAACCATGAAATGTTTATGATCGACTTCAACGACCTGAGAGGTATGATGCCGGTTGTAAGCAAAAGAAGCTGCATTAGATCCTAATATTTTGACTGAAATACTCAATTAACCTTCTTTTTTGATCATGTTTTCAAGATCTGTCAGCATGACAGACTCTATGGCTTCTTCCAAAGTAGGGACGAAGTCTAGTGCGTGGGCGGATGGGTTGGTTTTGATTAATTTTTCTAGTTCTCGAGGGATCTCACAAATGATAAAAGAACCTAATTCTTTAAAGGTATTATGACCCAAGATGAGCATAGTTAAACCAGAGGCATCAAAGTGAGTCATGTGGTTCATATCTAGAATGACATGATTTATTTTTTTCAATTGAATTGCTTTGAATAGCTTTTTAAAATGGGAGTAATGGCTTTCACTGGTCTGGGATTCTAGTATTTCTATAAGTATATAATTTTCTTGCTCAGTAATTTGGTATTTCATGACGTTTTGATCCAATTTAAAACATTTTGTTCAATCCGTTTGAGCATCTCATTCTGTGTTGATCGAATGAATTTTACTCCCGTTATTTTTTCATATAGTTCAATATATCTTTCGGATATGGTTTGAACAAATTCAGCGCTGATAAGAGGTATTTTTTGTCCCTCTAAACCTTGGAAACCATGCTCTATAAGCCATTCTCTGACGAATTCTTTAGACAACTGTCTTTGTGCGATGTTTTTTTCTTGGTGTCTTAGATAAGAATCTAAATAAAAATATCTCGAAGAATCAGGGGTATGAATTTCATCAATCAGCGTGATTTCATCCTTGAATAGACCAAATTCATATTTGGTATCGACTAAGATGAGACCTTGTTTTTCCGCCAATTCGGTTCCCCGCTGAAAAAGCGCCCTTGTATAAGACTCCAATTGCTCATATTGGGCAAGTGAGATAAGCTGTTGCGCTATGATATCCTGTTTTGAGATATCTTCATCGTGGCCTATTGCTGCTTTGGTGGTGGGGGTAATGATGGGTTCTGGTAATCGATCATTCTCTTTAAGTCCATCTGGTAATGGCACTCCACAAAGGGTTCGTTTCCCTGCTTTATAGGTTCTCCAGGCGTGACCTGCTAAATATCCTCGAATGACCATTTCTACGGGAAAAGGTTCACATTTTTTACCGATACTTACATTAGGATCTGGAATGGCTAAAATCCAATTGGGGACGATGTCTTCGGTTGCTTTTAGAAAATGTGCAGCAATTTGATTGAGTACTTGTCCTTTAAAAGGGATGGATTTTGGTAAGACTACATCAAAAGTGGAAAGTCGATTGCTGGCCACCATGATCAATTTATCATCAAAAAAGTAGACATCTCTTACCTTACCTTTATAGTGACCCGTTTGATTGGGAAATTTGAACTGAGTGTTTTGCATACCAGCATTAATGAAAAACAAATATAAGGATTTAGCTACTGCAAAAGTGAATATTAGGGTCGATTAATATCCTCTTTCGATACGATGATGCCTTTCCGATAGGTTTCTTTTAAAATAGGCCGACCCTTTGAGTTGTAATAGATCCAATCATTGGTCCGTCGTCCACGATAATAATAACCTTCATATTGTTTGTTGCCGTTTTCAAAAAAGTGAATGAACGGCCCCTCGAGTTCATTGAATTTATAGGTAGCGTATTCTTTTGGTTTTCCATGCGTGTAAAACGATTTCCATTGACCTGACTTTACACCAAAAACATATTTTTTCGAACTTAGGGTATCAAGATCATTCAGGGTCAATTCGATACCGTTGATCTTCCCATGTTCATAAGGTATTAACTTGTAGAGTTTATTTTTTTTGGTATAATATTTCCATACTCCGTGGGGGGCTTGATCTTTGAATTTTTTCTCTGACGCTAGCACCCCATTATTGTGGTATTCTAAAATTTCACCATTCTTTCCGCTATTGCTAAATTTAGATACTTTAATTATTACGCCTTTTTTATTGTACTCGGTATTATTTCCAATTAAAAAACCTCTATTATATTTAAGTTTGGCCTTTAAAGAGCCGTCGGTATGGTATCCAAAATAATCTCCTTGAAGTTGACCATCTTGATAATTGCCGAGTGAGGAAAGTACTCCGTTGGTATGGTATTTTTTAATATATCCAGATCGTTTACCCCGATCATTAAACAACTCTAATTCAAGATTTCCATTGGGATAAAAGGTTTTATAAAGGCCGTTTAAAAGGCCATTTTCATAGGTTGCCTCAAGCATAATAGTTCCGGACTCATAGTATTGCTTGACAAGACCATTGGGTTTACCTGAGGCATAAATAATATCTTCTTTTTTATTGCCGTTAGTATGATAGGTAGTGACCAGACCGTCGGGTTTTCCTTTTTTGAATTCAGAACTTCCTTTAACGCGCCCGCTGGGATGGTATAGTTTTACCGCTCCCAAAAGGCTATCTTGTCTGAAAACAGCTTCTTGGATCAAAACACCATCTGAGTTGTAAATCAGTGTTACTCCTTCTTTTGCTCCTTTTTCATAATTACTGGTCCGTTGAATGGTCCCGTTGGGATAGTAATTGATGAAGGTACCTGCTCTTAAATTATCATCATAGCCGCCTTCAATGATTAAATGGCCATCCGAATTATACTTTTTATAGGGTCCTTGAAGAATGACAGTATCTTTCCATACGATATGATAAGCCTCATTGATCAGTGTTCTAGTCTCATCATAATAAGTTTTTATTTCTTGTTGACCCCAACAAAGTTGACTCATAAATAAGTAGCAAAGCATCAACAAAGATCTCATGAAGATTTTGGAGAAGATGAGGGTATATGATATTTTTTTCTTAGATAACATTAAGAATGAGACCGCGCTGGACAGCTGTATTTCTGCTATTAGTAGATAGAATTAACATAAAGATGAGGACGCTTTTATTTCAAATTCGATAAAAATCACCAATCAGGTTTTCCTTTGTCTTGCTTTTCTGTTGCTTTCCTTTTTTGCTGCTGAATATATTGAATTTCTCCATTACGCATGGCTTCAAGGATCATTTTGGCTTTTTCAGGACTGATATTCATTTCAGCTAATTTTTCTTGAGTGCTCTTATCTGCTTCTTCATCAGCGGGATCTTCTGATGGAGATTCGTTTTGATTCTCTTCTTCACTCGAATCATCTTTTTGATTTTGCTCCTGCTCATCACCTTCCTGCTCTTTTTGCTCTTCATTTTCTGAATCGCTTTCTTGATTCTGATCTTTTTGATCTTCCTGATCTTTTTGATCTTCCTGATCTTTTTGATCTTCCTGATCTTCTTTGTTTTCCTGATCTTTTTGATCTTCCTGATCTTCTTTGTTTTCCTGATCTTTTTGATCT
>CAJXAT010000010.1 GCA_913050055.1 uncultured Flammeovirgaceae bacterium
AATTTGGATAAGGGAAATAAAAAATTTCCCTTTTTTTTGTTTTAAATATTATTTATGGATTTAAAACTTTTTTTTGACCCTGCAGATGAGTCGATCATAGACTCAGCACTTAGTCCGAGTGCATTTCAAAACATTGCGTATCTTCATACATACAAAAAAATAAACTTGAAGGGAATGCGCGTGGCCCTAATAGGATTAAATGAGGGCAGAGGATATTTGGTAGATAAGGATCTCTCGGAGGTCCCTAATCGAATAAGAAAGTTCCTTTACCCACTTACTATTGGATTGAATCATCATGGTATAGTAGATCTGGGAGATCTGAGAAAGGGCCCTTCTTCTGAAGAAACTAATTTAAGACTCAAGGAGGTATGTGAATATTTAATAAGTCAAGAAATATTACCCATTATTTTGGGTGGGCTTCAGAACATGACTTTGGGTCAATATTTAGGTTATGAGTCCACAGGGAAATTACTTACCCTCCTAAGTATAGATGCGAAATTAGATTTAGAAGAATCTGAAAACCCAACAGATTCCTATCTAGGAACCATATTTAAACATAACCCTAATTATTTATTTAACTACATTCACTTGGGTTACCAATCATATCTCTTAAAGGAAAGCAAGTTAAATATGCTCGAAACCTTGGGTTTTGACTCCTATCGATTGGGTGAATTTAAGGGTAATATAAAAGAGACCGAACCTATTATTCGGGACGCAGACCTTATTTCTTTTGATTTATCAGCGCTTCAGAGTATTTATTGTCCAGATACCCTAAATCCTAATGTTTTCGGTTTTTCAGGAGAAGAGGCGTGCCAATTGTGCTGGTATGCCGGTTTAAATAATAAATTGAGTTCTATTGGCTTTTATAATATGACGGCAGAGTTGGTAGAGGATAATAAAACGGCCCAGGTAGTTGCTACGATGATTTGGTATTTTATTGATGGCGTTTTTAATAGGAAGGGTAATCAATATTTTACATCGAGCGATTACCTTACTTACGAAGTAACGCTGAATGAACGGGTTGGTGATATTAGATTCTTCAAGAGTAAGTTGTCAGAAAAATGGTGGATGGAAATTACGGAGATCAATCATAAAAGCGTTTTTCTAAGAAATAAAATGGTCCCTTGCAGTTATAATGACTATAAAATGGCTCTCAATGGGGTGCTTCCCGAACGCTGGATAAAAGCCCAGTCAAAATAGCGTATACACTTTATTAAACTTTCTTAAGGCCGGTGAATGGAATTTTCTATAAATGAACTACTTGAGCAATACTAGGTGAGTTGTAAAGAATTTTTTTTGTAGATCGCATGTTTTTCTTTAACTCATCGATGATTGTGATGGCTAGATCGGATTCTATATCTTTAATTAATTCACGATAAACAGATGGAAAAGAGTGTTCCTCATTGTAAATTTTTTTCTCGATTCTAAGATATTGGCGATTCATTAAGTTAAAGTTTTCATAAGAATGTCTTGAATTCCCACATAATTAATATAATCCGAATTGAGGGGAAAAGTTCAAAAATTAAGTAATTTATCCACATCAAGATCCTAATCGCATGTGGATAAATCATTAAATAACAATGAAACAATGAGTTAGAAACAATTACTTAAAGTGAAATAGAATAGATTTATTTTAATGGATTAAGTACTGATGTTAGTTATCTAATTAAATATTGATTTTTGAGCCCGTTCTCTAATTTTCTTTATAAAATTTAAAAGATTCTACCTTTTTATCAATACTACTTTTTTAAAATATAGAAACCTTGGTATAATGAGCTCAAGCTTCATTCTAGTTGATTGCCAACACTTAAATTCATAGGACAGAAGAATTTTTCCACTCATATCGAATACGTCATATATAATATCTTCGTAAATGTTATTTTTCAGATTTACGAATACGACATCTTATTTATTGAACTTTTGGTGATCTATGGAAGGGTCATAATCGTTTTTAGTTTTGATTGAATTTAATTCACTCATAGGGTCCTTCGAGCGTATTAATGGAAATAATAATTGAGTATACCAGGTCTCTTTTAACTGATTCCAAGCACCGAAGTGCTTTTGATATTTTCTGGTAATTCTCGCAGTATCAAAAATTACATCCCAAATAAAAATCAGGTTGCCAAAATTGCCATTGGGACGGGAGATGCCGTCTTTAGCGGTTAATCCATGGTGTGCAAAATGCGTACTTGGAATGGAAATGGTCCTTTCAATTACCCAAGCTATGAGTCTTAGAAATTTATATTTATACATGAATCGATCCCAACGGGTCTCGCTGTGTGCTAGAGAGATAACGACAAGTTTTAGAGGTAAATAAAAAAGATACACCTCACCCATTCCCATATAAACCAAGATAGCAGATAACCATATACCAGGTATCAAGGCATAATATAGTAGCGCATTCCGATAGGTTACCAATACGCCCATTTCCTCTATGATATGATGGGGTCTGTGCAATTTTCACAACGTCCGGTTACTTAGCGAAAATCTATGCCATCCATACTGTGTGAGGTCGTCGAATAAGAGAAAAGCACCTATGCCATCCAAAGGAAATCGTTATGAAATGGTTTTAAAAGGGGGGAGGAAGGTTTCCATGAGCGTTATCAAAAGGAAAAAGATAGCAGGCTGTATGATTGTAGGTAAATAGTAAGACTTAAGAGTTCAATGGTAAAATCATTTTTAGTTCTCTTGTCGTCAAAATACAATCCTCCGAAAGCTTCGAGAGTACCTAGTATCAATAAAACCACAGCGGGTATGAGTTTACTTGAATAATTTAGCTCCATGAGAAGTGAGGTAAAAGAAAGGGATTCATTTATGCGATGATCAATTGAATAGCCAATCAAAATAAGCTATTTATTTTTATTAAAATTAATTTTTTTTGAAGTTGTTTCGTTTTGGTGCTTTGAAATAAAAGAAGAACTACCTCCGGTAACTGCCATCGGGAAGTGACTGCGGAAAAATATATTCAGGATTTGATAACAATGAATAAATGGCTTTATCTGTTTTTTTTACCAACTCATTTGAATTTAAATCCCATTCTTTTGAGATTTCTTGGAGTCTATTTTCTTGTGCGCCAAGCATTGAAGTTAGGGCCCAATATATATATTCACCGGCCATACATTCGTATTTACAAGTACGGTCCTTGTAAGTATACCATGCTTGGATGGGATAGTGATGAGGTATATTAATAAAATGTCCTCCTCTGGCAAGGTCCATAGCCTCGGTCAATTGGGTGGGTGCTTCTTCACCAAAAATAGAGGGATAGGCCTGGGCATACCCCGAATGGCTAATAATATGCCAAACCTCCTCCAAGGCGGCATCAAATTGGCCTATATGACCATTGGTATGCCACTCAGGGCATGATTCGTCAGCACCTAAATCTTGTGCGTTGAGATTCACTTGGGACATTTTTTTCCACATAAATAATGCCGCATGGTTTTTGATGAGCGTTGCAATGAGCAAAGGGTTGTCAACTTTTCCATCTTCATCATTGTCTAAATATTGAGCCATGATGTTTGCAGCATGCAGCAATTTGACATCTTCAACCTCTGCATAGGCGTAAATGGGAATTCCAAAAACATCAACTTTTCTATTAGTGGAGGCAAAATCCGGATCCGAATGGGCAACAATTTTAAAGTAAGGATCGCTGCCTGAAACAATATAGGACTCTGTGATGTTCACATTTTTTTGGCAGGAGACGAATGAAATTAAAGGCATCAATGCCCACAGTCGGTAGTTCATGTTTTTTTGAATTTATTGGCAAACTGTATTTATTTTCGTTTTTTTATAAAAATAGTCCTTTATATACAACTTATCCTAATCAATGTTTTGCGCTACTCCCCCTTTTACCCAACCAAAAAGAGGCGCACCATTTCAAATGTCGTTGAGGCTTGTTTTCGTTGATCTGATAATGATCTACTACTTGTCAAGGGATTACTCAAAATTAATCGCGGGAGCAGCTCCTTTAAACGGGGACTACAGATGTATTTGATTTGCTCAATCAATATTTGATTCTGAATTTTTCTTTTGATTTTTTTTAAGTAGATCTAAAAAAAAGCCAGCATGTTGATGCTGACTTTTTTTGTGAACCCGGCAGGATTCAAACCTGCAACCTCTAGAGCCGTAATCTAGTGCACTATTCAGTTATGCTACGGGTCCTTGTTGTTGAATTGCCTATTTAAAAACAATAAACTCCTGCGAAAATAGCTAATTTGTTAAATAAACTTACGCTAAACGTAGAGATTTAAAATTGCGCTTATATTTGCGGAGGTTTCAGAAGTGCTTTTAAAAGGCTTGAGTTACGTGAACAAATAAATTTAATATTGAAATGAAAAAAGGATTTGGTTTTATCATATTATGTTTCACCTATTTTTTGGGTATTGGACAAGACGAAAAAAGACTTGAGCAGCCAGATATGCCTGGAGACATTATGTTGGATTTTGGTTTTAATTCATTGAGAGATAACAAAGAATTAATTAATACAGAATTATTTCCCTCCCGCTCTTGTGGTATTTATTATATGATTAAGCGGAAATTGAGTGATCAGTTTATTTTTAATCCAGCGATAGGTTTTACATTTGAAAAAATTGGTTTTGCAGATCGTTCTAATTATCAAGTAGATGATTTGAAAATCACGTTTTGGGACACGGTGAGTGTGGGAGAATTAAAAAGGAATAGATTGGCTATCACCTATGCAGAATTACCCTTAGAACTTCGATTTTATCCCAACCCAACAGTAGATGGAGAAGGGTTTTTTGTAAGTATTGGAAGCGTATTGGGATTCAAAATAGCAGCCAAGACAAAAATGAGATTCAACTTAGATGGTTCCAAGATGAAAGAAATGAATACGGGTAACTTTGGTTTATCCGATGCGAGATATGGTATGGTGGCTCGGGTGGGCTTTCAGAAGGTAAATGCTTTTGTGAAATATTATGTTTCTGATGTTTGGCGTGATGCCCCTATCGATCAAGCCACACCCAGTCAATTTACCTTTGGAATCAATTTGACAGGATTTTAATTCAAAAGGGTTATTTTGGGGTTAAAAATTACATTATTCAGTGATTATTTTAATTTGTTAAATTTACTCTTAGCTTATGTGTTTGGACAATTTTTCTTAAAAAATAAAAGGCCAAAGGAAGATGATATATTACAGTTCCTTTCTCAGTCGTGCGACAGGAATGTCCAATTGTTCTCGGTATTTAGCCACAGTTCTGCGCGCAATGTTATAGCCTTCTTCATTTAATAATTTTTCAATTTTATCATCGGATAAAGGTTTACTTTTATTTTCCTGATCAATCAGTACACGTAATTTATTTTTAACTTCCCTACTGCTTACATCTTCACCTGAATGTGTTGAGATACCTTCTGAGAAAAAATGTTTAAGTGGATAAATTCCGAAATCAGTTTGAATGGATTTACTGCTGGCTACTCTTGATACGGTACTGATATCCATACCAATGCGTTCAGCTATATCTTTGAGAATCATCGGTTTTAGTTTATTTTCATCCCCTTCGTGAAAATAATCGTATTGGATATTTATGATGGCTTGCATGGTATTCAATAGGGTAGCTTGTCGTTGCTTGATGGCATCTATAAACCACCTTGCTGCATCTAGTTTCTGTTTAATAAAAGAGACCGTTTCGCGCAATTTTTTATCCTTTTTTTTACTACTATCGTAAGTATTTAGCATTTCAGAATAAGATCGACTGACTCTTAATTCAGGAGCATTTTTAGCATTTAATGTGAGTTCTAGTGAACCATCGATATTTTTCAAAATGAAATCAGGCATTAAAAACTGTATCTTACTGTCTTCAGCGCCTGCACCTCCAGGTTTTGGATTGAGTCGAGTAATAATGCCAATGGCATTTTTTAATTCAGTACTGGAAATACTTAATTTTTGTTCTATTTTGGCATAATGTTTTTTGGAAAATTCTTTGAAGCATACCTTAAGGACCTGGTAGGCTAAATCATTTTCACGGTCCTCGAGGTCTCTTCTTTCCAACTGAAGCATCAAACAGATTTGCAAACTTTGTGCCCCTATTCCTGCAGGTTCAAAATTTTGAATTTTTTTGAGTAGTTCACCTAATTCAAACCGATCTGTTTCAATGCCTTGCGAAAAAGCAAGATCATTCACGATGGCATCCAAATCTCTTCTAAGGTATCCATCTGAATCGATGCTACCCAAAAGTTGTTTTCCTAAAATATGCTGATGTTCATTCAGCTTAAGAAATCCGAGTTGCGTCAATAACTGTTCGTGAAGGGTGGTACCGATACTTATTGGATATTCTTTGTCTTGATCAAGGGAGTTGCTCCCATTTCCGTTCATTTTGTATCCGGTGTAGTCATCATGAAGGTAATCTTCTGTACGATGGTCTGATTCTTCTTTTTCTTCAAATGGATCTTTAGGTTCCTCATCTGACGAGGGCAGATCATCTTCTTCGAGGGCGGGATTTATTTCTAATTCTTCCTCAATTCGAGTATTCAGCTCAGCGGTAGGTACTTGCAACAGTTTAATAAACTGAATCTGTTGCGGTGATAATTTTTGCTGTAAAGATTGAGAGAGGATGAGTTTTTGCATAATAATCTGTCTAGCCTCAAAATTATTAAATTATGTAATTATCTCGGTTAAAACAAGTAAGATTGTCAATTTTAAGTTTATAATTTATCATGTAAAAAGCAATTTTAAGTTTGTTTATTATTCAATAAAATACATCTATTCCTTATATGATTTCATCATTCCACTTATTTGTGGTTTTTTTGCTGGGTACTTTAGATTAAATCATTGTGGATAATCAAAAAAGAATAAAAATTAAAGCCTTACTTGCATTAGCATCCTTGAGGGAAGAAATTGTCGTTAAAGGATGGGTTCGGACTAAAAGAGGCAGTAAAAATGCTGTCTTTATAGCGATTAATGATGGTTCCACGATACATAACATTCAAGTGGTGGCTGATCCCGAGCTTTTCGGCGAGGATTTACTTAAACGAATTAGCACAGGGGCCAGCATCGCAGTTACTGGTCTTTGGGTGGCTTCGTTGGGATCTGGTCAGACCCAAGAGCTGCAGGCAAAAGCTATAACAGTATTGGGTGAAGCGAATCCGGAGACTTATCCGTTGCAGCCTAAGCGGCATAGTTTAGAGTTTCTCAGAGAGATCGCTCATCTACGGCTTAGGACGAACACGATGGGCGCTATTTTACGGGTGAGACATGCGGCAGCATTTGCTACCCATCAGTTTTTTAATGAAAAGGGATTTTTTTATTTTAACAGTCCTTTGTTAACCACCTCGGACGCTGAAGGTGCAGGCGAGACCTTTAAGGTGACTACTTTAAATCTTGAAAAAATACCTTTAGATGAGGCGGGTAAGGTAGATTACCGAGAAGATTTCTTTGAAAAGGAAACTAATTTAACTGTTTCTGGACAATTAGAGGGTGAATTAGCGGCATTGGCTTTATCTGAAATCTATACTTTTGGGCCTACTTTTCGTGCGGAAAATTCTAATACGACAAGACATCTGGCAGAGTTTTGGATGGTTGAACCTGAGATGGCTTTTTATGATCTAAAAGACAATATGGATCTGGCTGAAGCAATGTTAAAGTATTTGGTAAAATATACGCTCGATCATTGCTTTAATGACCTCACTTTCTTAGAGAAAAGAGAAATAGAAGAACAAAAAAATAAACCACTTGCCGAGCGCAGCGAGCAGCCACTTTTAGATCGTTTGCATGGGATTTTAGCGGATGATTTTGAAAGGATTTCATATACTGAAGCTTTCCAAATTTTAAGAAATTCAAAGCCTAACAAAAAGAAAAAATTCCAATTTCCGATAGATGCTTGGGGTGCCGATTTACAATCAGAGCATGAGAGATTTCTTGTGGAGAAACATTTTAAAAAGCCGGTTATTATATATGATTATCCAAAGGATATTAAATCCTTTTATATGCGCCTGAATGACGATAATAAGACGGTAGGGGCCATGGATGTATTGTTTCCAGGTATTGGTGAAATCATAGGTGGTTCGCAGCGAGAAGAGCGTTTGGACGTTTTAAAAGAGCGCATGGAAGAAAAGCAGATACCGGCTGCTGAAATGGATTGGTTTTTAGATACGCGCAGGTTTGGAACGGTGGAACACAGTGGTTTTGGCTTAGGTTTTGAGCGTATGGTTCTATTTTTAACAGGGATGTCCAATATCAAAGATGTGATCCCATTTCCACGGACTCCTGGAAATTGTGAATATTAAGCTGTTATTTATTTGATGCTTTTTATGTCTGAATAGGCTATATTTGGTTATTATACATCATGTATACCATGCGCTTTATACATTTTTTTGAGCAGATTACGACCTTACAGAAACTAAGTTGGGTTTTCGGATGCCTGTTTTTTTGCTGGCTTCTTGAGGCTGGAATACCCTTATTCAAGCATCCATATAATAAATGGAAGCACGATGGTATCAATCTGGTTTTTTTTTCCTTTTCTGCGCTCATCAATCTGGTAATAGGTCTGTTGTCCGTAGGCGTTTTTGTTTGGATTGATGCGATGCATTTTGGACTGCTCCATTTGTTGGTATTGCCTATATGGCTTGAGGTACTCATCGCCGTGATGGCCTTGGATTTATTCGGACAATACGTCATTCATTTTATTTTACATCGTATCAAATGGCTGTGGAAGATGCACATGGTTCATCATAGTGACACCCAAGTGGATGCCACAACAGGCACACGACATCATCCGGTTGATTATCTGACTCGCGAGTTGATGGGCTTATTGACGGTTTTCTTTTTTGGTATTCCCGTTGCCTATTGGGCTTTTTACAGGATCTGTTCTATTTTTTTTACCTATTGGACTCATGCCAACATCGCACTCCCTGTATGGTTAGAAAAATCTTTAGCCTTGGTCCTAGTAACACCGAATATGCACAAGCTCCATCATCATTTTGAACGCCCCTGGACCGACCGCAATTTTGGCAACATCTTCTCCCTTTGGGATCGTATTTTTGGGACCTTTATTTATGAGAATCCCAAAGCTATAAAATTCGGACTGGACACTTTAGATGGGCGTCGCGATGAAGATCTTTCTTATCAATTGGGACTCCCATTTAACAAGAACATCAAAACAGATGATTAATTAATGCTGCCGTGCTTTATTTAGCTCTGCTTTAAACAAATTAATTTCATTTAACCAAGATTCTTCACTCTCAGCATCTTCATACAAATTACTTGCTTCTTGGTGAGCCTCAGTTATTTGCGTCACCCATGAATCAATTTGCTGATCAATTTGCGCTACTGACAAAGGACCATTAATGAATTGTATTTTCAATATTTCATAGGTTTCGGTGTATTTTGCCCACCCTCGCGTAAGTTTATCACAGGCAGCAGATTTTTGAGTTAGGCCCCAAGGCCCATATTCGAAAGGGTCGCAATTGTTTCTGGAAGCTCCCCATTGATCTGCGATGGGTGTAACTGGGTTGGCATTGGAAAGAATATTTTCAAATGCATTGTCAAGATCCCATGGTATGAGATGAAGTTGCGCAGTTGAAGGCTCTTCATACCAATAATAATTATGATTGGTGCAAACTCCATCATCACAGTACCAATGAAAGGCACCATCATCGTTTCGGATAAGCCGGTCTACCACTGCATACGAAACAATTTCGTTTGTATTCATATGGGTAGAAATGATCTCCTGCAGATCTTCCTCACTGGCCTCAGCTATTTTTTGTCCGAAGTCACGGATTAAGTCAACATTAGGATGATCGTTTTCGTTGGTCTTGAGCGCATTGACATAATCATCAAAAGGATAGGGCATGCCAGCTGAAGAGAGGGGCCAAATTTCTTTGTATAAATTCCCTTCATCATCATCAAAATTTTCTTTAATGAATCGGTTGTCTATTTGTTCGACCAAGGCATAGACCCCGGTGTAGATTCCGTTGATATTTAATTGCGCATGCACCGCACGAGGAGCAGGAACTCCCATTTGCCTAAAAAGCCAATAACCTGCGCGCTCGTGCATTTGAGAGTTATCATTATTCATTGAATGGAATTGAAGTTTTTTTTGTCCATAAAATTCTTCTGATCTCCCTTCCCAATTGATTTTAATTTTCATGGATAATTTGGTACAAATTTTTGCGCCAGAGGGCTCAAACCAATTGGGTCCATCAACGCATCCTACAAAGGCACCAATAGAACCTTTGTATCTAATCCCCACGGGGCTTACGGTGTCGTTTTCGAAGATCAACATTCCTTGAACATATTTTTCAGCTGTAGGATCTGCATTGAGTAGATTTAAATTTTCCTCTGAGAGGACCAAATCAAATGTATGTAAACTTTCTTGATCAAAAATATACTCAGAGTCAAAATTCAGATAATTTTCGCTGCCATCAGGAGTAATGGTCAAGGGATCTTTGATGTCGCTCTCGGGTACCCCATTCTCTACAATGTTCGAATCGGCTGTAATTTCATCCTCATCATTTTTGCAAGAGATGATGGTAGAAAATAAAAGAAAACCTATAAACGCGACTATTTTACTTAGAGATGACATCAGAATAAGTGAATCAAGTCATAAATGAAGAAATAAATGATCATAAAGATAACCTTTCCCCATCATTTTTTCTTTATTATGACTTATTGATTGCGGTCATTGATTATTTTCCAAATGCACCCTATGGAGACATAGTTCATGTGGTCGCTACTGCGGTACCAAATCAAAAATTGAATAGTAAATTATCATGTACCAAATACGTAAATCCCGTGTCAAAGTTGATCACAGGTTCTTTGAAATTTGATAGCATTCCGTAGGGCTCTACATATATATTGACATGGCTACTTAAACTGAATCCCAATGCAGCACTATAGGTCATATCTCCCCTATCAAGACCAAAATAATTGTAACCTTTATTATATCCTAAAGCTGTATATTCATTGATTTCATGGGAAATAGAAAGTTTATTTATGGTTCTAAATGACCTATCGGTGAGTCCTTCACTTCCCGTTGGTAATATTAAATGAGAAAGTCAGGCTATTTGGGTACGGATTTGCGCTTTTCTATACAACTGAATTTTGGTTCATATTTCTAAATCACTGATACCTTTTATTATTTTTTCTTGAAACCTAATTTGTTCAGTTTGACTGAGTATCCTCAATTCAAATCGCTCACTGATCCCCTACCTAAATAGGGTGGCAGGTGCCAGTAATTGTTCAATAGCATTGGAATGATCTCCTTCAAACCCAATTTGAAACCCAGCTTCAATTTGCAAAGCACCCTTCTCAATGATTGAAGAACTTTCAGTTTGGTCTGGTCGATCTGTGATGATCTGTCCTGATCCTTGATGGGTTAAGGAGGGCAGCAAAGTAAAAAGAAATCCAAAGAATATATCCTTTGATGATATGATTCATCGAACTAAAAAAGGGGGGTAAAGTGCAGAGAGTAATGATGGACCCTAAATGAATCTCTGCATATTGTATAAAGCAAAGGTAAAATAACATTATGCATTTACCATTGGCCTTACTTCTTTCCCAATTAATTCGATCGCATCTTTAAGTTCTTGATGAGACAAACCTGCATTATCCATTTGAAAACTAAATCTAGAGATGCCTCCCAAACTTTCGCTATGTCTTAATATTTTTTCGGATACTTCTTCAGGACTTCCAATAACTAAAGCGCCTTTGGGGGCAATTTGCTGATCAAAATGACTTCTGGTCACTGGAGGCCATCCACGCTCCTTTCCTATTCGGGTGAAGGTTTCCGCATAGCCGGGATAGTAGCGATTTTGAGTGGCAAGACTATCTTTACCAACGTAGCCCAAAGAATGAAGACCGACTTTTAATGTAGCTGTGGAATGTCCTGCCTTTTCACCCGCCTCTCGATAGAGGTCTACCAGCGGTCGAAAGCGATGGGTTTCACCACCGATGATGGCAATCATGAGCGGCAGTCCTAAGGTTCCCGCGCGTACAAATGATGCAGGGGTACCCCCAACGCCCAGCCAAATCGGAAGTTTCGGTTGTAAAGGGCGAGGATAAATAGATTGGTTTTGTAAAGAGGACCGAAATTTGCCCTCCCAGGTGATGCTTTCGTGATCCCGTAGCTCAAGTAACAAGCCCAATTTTTCACTAAATAACGCATCATAATCAGATAAATTCAGGCCGAATAAAGCAAAGGATTCGGTAAAAGAGCCTCTTCCAACGACCATTTCCCCTCTTCCGCCAGAAATAAGGTCAAGTGTCGCGAAATTTTGAAAGACGCGAACAGGATCCGCAGCACTTAATACGGTGACAGCACTGGTCAGTTTGATGCTTTTTGTTTGTGCTGCCGCTGCCGCAAGCAATAGGGCAGGAGCAGAATCAAGAAACTCTTGACGGTAATGTTCACCAATACCAAAGACATCCAATCCAACTTGGTCAGCAAATTTAATGCGATCTAAAAGTTCTTCTATGGCCAAGACTGCATTTTTTGGAAGTAAACCTCCTTGGTCCAAAGCGGCTGCGGCAAAACTATCTACTCCTATTTCCATTTAAGATTTTTTATGTGATGATGAGAAAAGGCGGTAAGCACGAAAATAATTTACAGAATGCAAACATTTAATTTTATTTGATGGAAGGAAGATAAGAAAGGAGTTTTTTAGGTGATTCTATTGTGTATTTAAAAATTCTAGGGTGTGGGCAACACTTTCAAAGGGCCGCTCCTCCATGGGAACGTGTCCTGTTTCATCCATAATTTCTATTTTTGCATGGGGGAGATCCTTTGAAAATCGTGTAGCGTGAGCGACAGAGATCCAATGATCATTCCGCCCCCAAAGAATTAAGGTGGGTGTCGTGATTAGTTTTAGACGCGCAGTATGATCGATCATGGGTTGATTTGCTTTGGCGATGAATGCCCCCCTATTACCCTCTCTTAGGGATAGATCATGGTATCTTTCAATCAGGGAGTCCGTGATTTTCTTTGAATCAAAATAGACTTCTTTTAGATTTTTTTCAATAAAGTATTTGGGTGTGATTTTTTCCACTAACTGATTGATGAGGGGTGTTCTGGCCAGCTTAAAAACGAAAGGGATTTTTTCTGCATCATAAAAACCAGTAGGATCAAGAAGTACTAATTTTTTTATTTTGTCAAGGTGATCAGAGGTGTAATACCAAGCGATCTGTCCTCCTAGTGAATTGCCAGCTAAATAAAGGCTATCGATAGCTAATTTGGTGAGAAATTGATCAAGAAAACGTGCATAGTATTCCATACTGTAATCATGATTGGCATTCGGACCGGTCAATCCGAAAGCGGGCAAATCCATTCTGATTACTCGATGGGTTTGGGTCAATACCTTGGTCCAGTCCTCCCAGGTATGTAAAGAGGAACTGGTACCATGGATGAGTACGAGGGGCATACCTTGACCTTCGTCTCGATAATGTACCTTTAAGTTATCTATCCACATGAATTTTGAGGTATTATTGGTGTATTTTTTTTCAATATATGCTTCGGGAAGGTCTGGAGTAATGCTCATACCAATACCCAACAAGACCAAGCTCATGCTCAAAATCAGACCTATAAATAAATGCTTTCTTTTCAATATTATACTCAGTTATTTGATGCCTTTTTGAAGGTTTATTCTAAATCTATATCACCCTTTTTGGTCTGATGTCATACCCCAAAAGATGCCCAAAAATCAGCTTCCATAGCTTTTTCATTTATTTGAGAATAGATGATTACCTCACGTTTCAAATTGTCATGAGGGGTAATTACCTTTTTCTTTTGACACAAGTGAGGTTTGGCCAATGCTTGAATTGCAGCCACATCCCACATCGTCCAATGTTTTTTCTCAGGATCTGTTTCTTGCCAAAAACGATCATAATTTTCCCATAAGGTAACCAGATAATCAAAAATGCCCCCCTTGCCTTTAAAGTATCGATCCAATTGTTTTTTATCAAAAACGAGGGCTTTGGAAGTGGTGGCTGTCATGATCTCAAGCTCTAAATTTTGAGTATTTAACAATACATTTAAAGCATTTGGATCATTGTCTGTATTAAATTCTCTCTTACTCCATGTTTGATCCTCTATGTTGTACCAAAGTCCTAGATAACAACACCTTAATTTAGGTTGAATGCTGGGATCTAAGAGGAGTGCCGAAGCAGTATTGGTGGCGGGTCCCAAGGTCAGTACGGTTAATTTCTCACCTTTAGGCATTTTGTGGGCTTCTTCAATGATCAGGCGGGCTGCAGGAGAGGGTTGAGCTCGGAGCTGACTGACCATGGGGATATTGGATCCCATAGGATGTGTGATAGCTGATTTACCCATCAGTGCTAAGAGGTCCTCGTTCATTTGTTGACTTCGACCTACTGAATCATTAGGGGCATTTGCTTGGGTATGCCATTGAGCTGAGCAAAGCCCTTTGATATCGAATCCCGGTTCGACCAAAGCCCTTGCAATAGCGAAAGCATCATCCACCTCGTTGGCTGTATCCGCATCAATAATGAGGCTGATCGGGGGGACGTTATTTTTGTTCTTTTCGGTGGCATTAAGGGAGGGAAGTGGACCCAGAAAGCTCCCTGCGCACGCCCAAGTTAATTTTTCTAGAAATTTTCTACGGTACAGATCTTTGATCATCTTAATATTAAAATGGATGGATAAATAATTTGAGATCCGGAGATCATCAGCGATTGAGAAGATACTTTCAAAATACTAATTATTCCTTTTTTAAGGTGGGATATATTATCCCAAGTTGCTCCATGTAAGAGTCATATTTGGTTTCATCGTAATAAAAAGGCTTCAGTTTGGGTGCAAAGTTTTCCATAATCATGGTATTTAGGTGTACGGCAGGCTCATCTTCTACGCCAACCACAGGGATGTATTTTTGCTTGGAGGCTTATTCTTCATCAAAATAGTTCCAAGCTTGTGAAACGAGTTTTGGTTTTAAGAGGAAATCAAGTAGGGTCATTGCTTCTAGTTGTGCTCCTGAGATGACTCCCTTATGAGCAATGGGTGTAGCCATGGCCATGGCATTAGACCAATGATGACCTTGAAGACCTGGTATATTTGAAGGGTATCTTAAGGTAACCGAGGGCATTTTCCAAGAGATGTCCCCGATATCGTCTGATCCACCACTTTTGGGTTCCGTGATAGGGAGTCCAATGGGATATAATGCAACGGCAAGTCCATCGATTTCACTAGGAGCGTTTACTTTTTTTTGTACCGCTTTGGCCAAATTCTGGTCGTCATCGCTCCATTCAGGTAATCCAACTTGCAAAATATTTTCATACATAGTTTCAGCGATGATCTTATTAAAATGTCTTGGCCAGGCGGAGCCCAGGATTTTACTAGATAAAGTAGTTTGGGTCATCAGGGCTGCACCTGCAGCGACTTCATTGGCACGTTCATACATTTGCATGATTTTAGGATACGTAATTTCTCTAAAATAATACCAAATAGAAGCCTTAGAGTGAACAACATTGGGTTGATCTCCCCCATCTGTGATAACGGCATGGGATCTGCCTAAGGGATGTAAATGCTCGCGATTGTACTGCCAGCCAATATTCATAAGTTCAACGGTATCAGCGGCGCTCTTAGCACGCCAAGGGGCTCCAGCAGAGTGGGCAGATTCACCTGAAAATGTATATTTGACAGAGATCATACCCGTACCCGAAGCGGGGCCATAGGAGACGCCTAAGTTGTTGCTTACATGCATAAAAATACATAGATCAACCTCATCAAAATATCCATCTCTGGTATAGTAGGCCTTGGTGCCGAGTTGTTCTTCAGCAACTCCTGGCCAAATGACGAGCGTACCTTGTATATTTTCACGCGCCATAATTTCTTTATCGGCAAGAACTGCTACGATATTGAGGGGTGTGCCTGAATTATGGCCTTCTCCATGACCGGGAGCTCCTTGTACGATAGGATCATGATAAGGCACTCCAGGTTTTTGCGAAGCTTTGGGAATACAATCAATGTCACTTCCTATAGCAATCACGGGCTTACCGGAACCCCATTTTGCCCACCAGGCAGTTGGAACTCCTGAGATACCATATTCAATTTCGAAGCCATTATTTCTAAGAATTTCTGTGAGGTATTTTGAAGTTTCAATTTCTTGAAAGCCTAATTCTGAAAAGCTAAATACTTTATCCACTATGACTTGGGCCATTTTAGACTTGGCCAGTACGTTTTCTCTTACTTCTTTTTTGAATGCTTTGATTGAGGAATTTTTCTTTTGGGCGGCTACCGATGCAACTATCAAAATAGCGATTAAGTATAAATGTAGTTTTTTCATGATTTTTTGACGCTAACGAGGTTCAACCTTTAAGGTAGTCTTTTTTCAGCTTTTTGTGGTATTGATTTTTTTTCAAGTGGGTCATATATTTTGTTGAAGGTAAATGAGTTTGTTTACAGGCGAAGGCTGTGAAGGAATAATGCTTCTGATCAATTTCTTGTAAAAAAGATGTTTTTTAAATAAAGCCACCATTAAATTGATCAGTATCCATGATATAAATAGGGGTCGTGACATTTTCGAGATTTCCCTGTACGTTGAGGTCTTTGATGTTAAAGATCATGTGCTGCCAATCTTCATTGAGTGAATTCGGGATATCAAATCCTAAATTAAAGGAGGATTTGATCGTTCCTTTGATGTCAAAATGAAGCTTACCACTTTCGAAAAGTGATAATTTTTTTCCCAGGCCATTTCCTTGAATTTCAATGCCGGCACCCCACCAAGCGCTTGTGCCTGACTGCAGGATAATGACACCCTTTTCCGATATTTTTAGTTGGCAGGTACCTTCCCAAACATTTAATTTTAGAGGATTGCTGGGATGGCCTGATGGTTGATTAAAAGCATTATGGCTGATAATGTATGCTTGCTCGGTTACCTTTTCGCCTAGCTTTCGAGTCGGATTTATTTTTGTAATTTCGTAAATTCCCAGGTCTTCTTGGGTTGGGGGTGGAAGTACTCCATGCATCATCGCTTTAACATTGCCCTGATGACATTTCTTGATGGGGTTTCCATTTCGAGTAAGTCCGGCATAATTACCGGCATCTACTGCCTCCCACAAGGCGTACTTAGAGTGACCCTCTAGGGTAAACAATCCAAAATGATTTTCTGATCTTGTTGGATTTGCTTGGTCTTTCCACACCTCATCAAAGGCCTCAAAAAAGAAGCAGGTAATGCCCAATTCCTGAGTCCATTCGTTGACTAACTCAAAATACTTCTTTTGCTTGTATTCATCAGCGGTTTTTGAACCATTTGATAAGTAATTAATAGAAGAGTAGTAGTCCAGCCCGTTTCTCCTATATGAATGCTTTTATTGGGATTTAGACGTTCAGTATAACGGCGTGTTTGCTCATATTGTATTTGGGCAGAATTTTTAGCCCTCAGTATAGCCGCATCTATCTGTTCTTGTGGAGATAATGTTTGTCCATCTTTGGGAATCATCTAAAAATTAGGATTGTAATACGTATCATGAAAGGGATAGGTATGTAAAGAAATAAAATCTATCGTCTCAATAAGTTTTTCTAAATCGGGGGTATGATAACTTTCATTGCCCCCTCCCCATGATTCAAAATTATCCGAACTCGTAACCCATAACTGCCCTGGTAACGTTCCTGTTTCCTTGAGATGTTGTAAATAGTTTACCCATTTTAGCACGATGCTTGCAGTCACAAAGTACTGGGATGGCCAATGGACCATAGATTCATCGCCCACGGCAATCATTTTGATGATATTAGGGTATTTTTTAGCCCATTCGACGACCTTTGCAATCTCTTGGGTATTTTGAATGAGATTGCCCTCAAGGTGGTCGATCTCAGTGGTCCAGGCACCTTTACATTCGATCTAAGCACCTAGCATTACGTACATTTCAAAAGCAGGATCTTGTTTTTTCATCAGACTGATGTCCTCAAGTAAGCGAGAGGTCTCATCAAACAATTGGATACTGTAGGTTCTAATCAATTTTATTCCCATTGCCTTAAGGGGCCGCATGTCTTCTTTTATTTCGTCTATTGTGGGGCAATGGTTCTTATGTCATGGCGATAACCATTGTATGAAATCGCAGGATAAGCTTTATTTCCTAAAATTTGGACGGCTACGAATGGGATTGGGGATTTTTTTTGGCTACAATGTACACTGAGGATGATGATTGATCCTACATAATATAAGATCAAATAAAATTTTGATTGAATAATGAGCTACAAAATTGCAGTGTTTTTTTGATTCGTTGAATAAAAATTTTCAAAAAACCCGAGTCTAATTCATCGAGAGTCAAGAAGGGTACTCAATCGAAATAGTAGATTCATGATTTTTTTGTGAGGCGCTAAAATATTTTGACCAAAAAATTATGAAAAGGACATTTTGTGATAGTCAAATTGAAATTATAGGCGTTACCTTACGTTTTATTCTAAGGGTTTCAGAATAAGGAAAAAGGTGAAATATATTCCTAGAGGGATATATTTAAAAACAGATCTCGGTTAGCCAATTGGTTCCAATGAAGTATTGATTTGAGACTTGAAGCATTCCAATTTTCAGATTATGATCATCCTTGAATTAGGTAAGAGCTTTATTAAGTGGTTTAATGATTTCCTGATTGTATTTGAATATTTTTAATTTTTCTTAGCAAAATTTAATCATTCATCTTCATTTATGATAGCATTACTATTATATTTGCTAATTGAAATAACGTATATGCAAGATTTATTTACTTCTTTCAGTCTTCAAGTCAATAATAGGGTTTATATAAAGAATCCAGAATCCAGTGCTTTGGGGCGTAAGATTGTTGAGTCTAGTATTAATTTGATCGATGAAGTAGGATTTGAAGCTTTCACTTTTAGAAAATTAGGATTAGAAATACATTCCAATGAAGCTTCGATTTATCGATATTTTGAAAGCAAGTATAAGCTATTGCTGTATTTGACTTCATGGTATTGGAGCTGGATGGAATATCGAATAGCCTTCGGTTTGGCCAATATCCATTCTCCTGAGGAACGCCTAAATAAAGCGATCAAATTACTCACTGAAAATATCGAATTGGATGGGAGTTTTGAGCATATTAATGAATATAAACTCAATAGAATTGTCATTGCTGAGTCCTCGAAATCTTACATGACCAAAGAAGTGGATCAGAATAACAAAGAAGGTTTTTTTGCAGGTTATAAGCAATTGGTAGGAAGGGTGAGCGACATCATCTTAGAAATTAATCCAATCTATAAATATCCCCACATGCTGATATCTACCCTTATTGAAGGGGCACATCATCAAAGATTTTTTGCACAGCATTTGCCGCGTCTTACCGACGCGGTCAATGGAGAAGATGCTATTATCGAATTCAGTAAAGAGGTAACATTTAAAGCCATCGGTGCAAAATGTCCAACCAAATAATTAGCTATGATTGAGTTGATTCAAAATAGAATTTTTTTTATGAGATTGGCTTGTTTCATGTTTGGTCTTTTGATTTTTTTCAAGGCGGTTGATTCAGATAATGCAAGAAATGTTCATATCGATCTCTATGAGCAAGGAGAGAGGGGTATGGAAGAATCTCAAGAGGAGGGTGCTCATAAAATATCCGCTCCGAGGATATTTATTAAAATCAAAGACTTGATAATACGGTTTTCGAGATACACTACATATATATTTGAATATCGCTACCAAAATCCTTTGGTTGATATATTGATACCACCACCGAAGTAGCTGGTCGTTTACCTCAAAGCAGGCTTTTTATAAGATCTTGATCAGACAGCAGATCTTTCAAAAGTGAGCTTTTATCATTTATAACCTTAAATATTAATAAATTAATTAAGAATAATCATATGCAAAAATTGAATAATAAAGGATTTTTTCAAAATCTGAAATATGACTTTCCGGCGGGTATTGTTGTGACTTTGGTGGCCATTCCTCTTTGCCTAGGTATTTCTTTGGCTTCGGGGGCACCCTTATTCTCCGGACTTGTAGCGGGAATTATTGGAGGTGTGATTGTCGCTCTCATTAGTGGATCTGCGTTAGGGGTAAGTGGTCCTGCAGCTGGATTAGCAGTTATTGTTTTTGCAGCTATTGAAGAGTTAGGATCTTTTGAGTCTTTTTTACTGGCTGTTATTGTAGCGGGAATCGTTCAGATAATATTAGGCCTATTAAAAGCAGGTATCATTGCTTATTTTTTTCCATCCTCTGTGATCAAGGGAATGCTTTCAGGTATTGGTATTGTAATTTTTTTAAAGCAAATCCCTCATGCTTTCGGCTATGATGCAGATCCGGAAGGAGATTTAGGATTTTTTCAAAAGGATGGGCACAATACATTGAGTGAATTGACTATAATTTGGGATTATTTCAGTCCGGGTCCGGTCATTATTTCAATTTTATCACTTTTGATATTGATCACATGGGAACAAGCTTTTGTGAAAAAATATACTTTCTTCAGACTGATCCAAGGTCCTCTCGTAGTAGTGAGTTTGGGTATTGGGTTGAACTTATTGTTTCGAAATTGGCCCGATTTGAATTTACTAGTCACTCAGGTAGTAGATATCCCAGTTGCTAATTCTTTTGGTGCGTTTCTAGGACAATTTGCATCTCCTGATTTCACGCAGTTGGGAAATCCGCGGATTTATATTTTGGGAGTAACCATCGCTGTTGTGGCCAGTCTTGAGACCTTATTATGTCTTGAAGCGACTGATAAATTAGACCCTTACAAGCGTGTGGCTCCCCCTAATAAGGAGTTGGTGGCTCAAGGGATCGGTAATGTGGTAGCTGGATTCATTGGGGGGCTTCCTTTGACGCAAGTCATTGTGAGAAGTTCTACCAATATTCAATCGGGAGGTAGAACCAAAGCATCTTCTTTTTTTCATGGAGTTTTGATGTTGATATGTGTGGTATTATTACCGGAGGTAATCAATTTGATCCCTTTAGCGAGCCTTGCAGCCATTCTATTGGTAGTGGGTTATAAGTTGGCCAGTTTCAATGTAATCAAACAAGTATATAATATGGGTCGAGCGGAATTTATCCCCTTTCTTGTGACCATTTTGGGGATTGTTTTTACCGACTTATTGACAGGTATATCTATTGGACTCGTTTTGGCGATATTTCATATTTTATGGAATAATTACAAAGCAGCTTACTTTTTCGATGTTGATGCGTATGTGCCCGGTGAGCCCATTAAAATTCAATTGTCTGAATCTGTTACTTTTCTGAATAAAGCAGGGATTTCAAAGGCCTTAACAGAATTGCCGGATGGTAGTAATGTGATCATTGATGCCAGTAAAACAGTAAGTATTCATCCTGATGTGATAGAGATCATTTCAAATTTTGAATTAACCGCCGAAAACAGGGACATTACTGTAAATTGGACAGGTTTGGTTCAAGAAAAAAATAAAAAGTCCCAAAATAATTTATTTGAGACCATAAAAAAGCATAACACAATAATTGAAACTAAAGAAATTTAAATAGAAGATTATGATTAATAATATTGATAATACGGTTGTCCAGTCGGCAGAAAGTCAGGCCTCCATTACTCCAGAAATGGCTATTGAATTATTGAAAAAAGGTAACCAGCGTTTTGTAGCCAATCAAACCATTCAAAGAGATATTTCAACGCAAGTGGCACAAACAGGAACTGGTCAATACCCCTTTGCTGCAGTTTTGGGCTGTATTGATTCGAGGGTACCGGCAGAATATGTTTTTGATCAAGGAATTGGAGACATATTTAATGCGCGCGTAGCGGGAAACTTTGTGAATATGGATATACTAGGCAGCTTAGAATTTGCTTGTAAAGTGGCAGGTTCTAAGACAATTGTAGTTATGGGACATAGCAGCTGTGGAGCGGTAAAAGGAGCTTGTGATCATGTAGAACTGGGTAACTTAACCCATATGCTTTCTAATATTCAGCCGGCGATGGATACGGTCACGGGACACTATGAAGATAAAAGTTCAAAGAATGCTGCTTATGTGCAAGAGGTTGCTGATAGAAATGTAGCCCTTACTGTAGCTAAAATCAAAAGCGACAGTCCAGTGCTGAATGAACTCTACAAAAATGGAGAAATAGATATTGTGGGAGCCATGTACGATGTGCATACTGGAGTTGTGTCATTTATATAATTTCTATGCGTATTGATCCAAAGATTAAGCTCCTTATACTGCTTTTTTTTACTACTTCTTCGGCTTTTTCTCAGTCAGAAGAAATAGGTAATTGGCTGATGTATTTTGGGCAAAATAAGATAATGGAACGTTGGAGTCTTCATACAGAAGTTCAATACCGTAATCATACGCTCGCACCAGTCAATATCGAACAGCTCTTGTTACGGGGAGGGTTGAATTACCATTTGGCTCCTCATGCTTTAGTGACGGCAGGGTACGGTTATGTGACTTCTTACGATAAAGGGGATTCGAGTACGCCTTTGTCCAAAGAACACCGTGTATGGCAGCAGTTTATTTTAAACAATTCAGTAGGGCGTGTTAAGTTTGAACATCGCTACCGCGTGGAGCAACGATGGGTCAGTGGTGATTATAAAAATCGTTTGCGTTATCGATTGATGTTGACGGTGCCACTCAATCGGAAATTAATGGAGCCAGGAACGGTATTTTTAGGGATCTATGATGAAATTTTTGTGAATACCGAGCAAATATTTTTTGATAGAAACAGATTATATGGAGCTTTGGGATATCAATTTAAACCAGAGTTGGCTGTACAGGTCGGTATGCTCTATCAAAGAGTCAATGCTTATGGTAAAAAATATTTACAACTGGCTCTGATATATAATCCAGATTTAAGGAAGAGCTCATAGAATTAAAAAAGAACCTTGCATCTGGATTTTTATATTTATCGTGTGGCGAGCTCCCCGAGCATCTCATCTAAATCGGAACGACCCATATAATGACCTTGCTTAATCACGGCATCAATCTTTTGCGTATTTTTAATGTTGATTAATGGATTAGCGTCTAAAATCACAAGGTCCGCCCACATGGTTTCTTTCACTGCACCTAACTCATTTTCTAGATGGAAATATTTAGCTGGATTGGTGGTAGCTGTTTGTAGCGCCTCCAAGGGGGATAGGCCAGCCTTCACCAATAACTCTAATTCTTCATGCAGACTTCTACCTGGAGTGAGGTAATCAATAGGACAATCTGTTCCAGCCATTATTTCAATACCGGCGCGGTGCACTTGGCCCACCATGTTGGTAAACCATTGGGTATAGGTTTCATCGAAGGGAGTGGGTATCGTAGCCAGTAGCTGATCAATTTCTTTTTTCCAACTGCGTTCAATCGCTTCTGGTAAATATTTAAAAGTCTCTTGCCATTCCGGACTTGCAAAAGGTCTTTCGGTATATCCAGTAGCCAGAGCTAATGTAGGTATTTGCCAGGTATCATTCTTGGCCAAAACATCGAGTACTTCTTGTGCTCTTTTAGGGGCGTAATTTGCAATGGCTAAGGGTCTTTGTAAGGCATGTATTTTGGAGCGGAGAACGCCACCAATATCCTTTTTTCCCATCGCCAGAATCTCTTGACGTTGTGCTAATAATTCATCTGAGTTAGCGGCACATGAGAGTTCGAGATTTCTCATATGTTCCATGCTGTTCAGACCCGAATTGGAAGCTGAAATAACATCCATACTCAACGGTACGTGACCGGTTACATTTAATCCTTTTTCTTTCGCTAATCGTATGATCTCCTTAAACTGGCCGGGTGTGAGCATTTCATAGGCCTTAAGTAGATCTACACCTATACTATCTAACTCATTTACTTTATTACGGACATCGGAAACCGTAGCTAAACCTACCGATAAGGGTGGGTGTTCGTGATCACTTCCATCGTATACATTGGGCATACCGTCGAGCAGTGGACCTGCGATCATTACGCGTGGGCTAGAGGTAGGATTTTGAAGTGATTTCTTTTTCCACGCACTTGTAAAATTGATTTCACCTCCTGTATCTCTGACACTAGTAATTCCAAAAGCCAAAAAAAGATCAAACATACTAGGGGCCATCTCTTCTATATAGGCAAAATGTACATGAGCATCCCATAAACCAGGCATTAAAAATTTACCTGTACCATCTATGAGCGTATTCTTGGATGACAGATTTATTTGATCAGCTGGGAGGACTTGAAAAATTTTACCTTTCTTGATTATGATGGTTTGATGTTCTATTAGGCCTACTTTGGGGTTAATGATGGATATATTATCAATGCATAATGCATCTTCAAAATAGGAATCGGGTGTATTACAACGGATTGTTATGAACAAAAAAAGGCAGAGAAAGGAACTTAAATATTTCATATATATCATTATTAATTAGTAAAATTTTAGGATACTACCTACTAATCATTTGGGGTTGAACCTAATTTTTTATTATACTCCTTGAGTGTTAATCCAATTGTTAATTTTCTTTTCGAGTATAACTAAAGGAAGACTGCCAGAATTAAGTACTTGATCATGAAACGCTTTGATATTAAATTTATCACCTAATATGCGGGTAGCCTTAGATCTCAATTCTTGGATCTTAAGTTGACCTATTTTATAAGAAAGGGCCTGGCCTGGGGTGGCCATATAGCGTTCAATTTCGGAAACGATGGAGGCTTCGGACTCCGCTTCATGATCAAGGGAATACTGAATGGCTTGCTCTCGCGTCCAACCTTTCCCATGTATACCTGTGTCAACTACCAATCGGATAGCACGGTGCATCTCCATGCTCAACATACCAAAATATTGAACAGGATCTTGGTAGAGACCTAGTTCAACACCCAAGGATTCTGCATAAAGAGCCCAACCCTCTACAAAAACTCCCAAGCTTTCGGGATGAAGAAATTCGGGTAATTGCATATTTTCTTGTTGAAGTGAGAGTTGGTAATGGTGACCAGGAATTGCTTCATGCAGAAATAAGGCTTCATCGGCATATTTATTGTAGCGCGAGACGTCAGGAATAGGCACATAGAAAATACCGGAACGTGATGCATCTTTAGATCCAGGAACGTATTCTGCACTGGCTGAGGATTCTCTAAAAGCTTCAGTGCGTCTTACTTCAAACGTTGCTTTGGGTTCTAAACTAAAAAGAGTACCTAGAGAATTTTTTACTTGCAATTTTATCTCATCAAAATGATCAATGACTTGGCCTGGCTCTTTGAAAGGCATTTGTTCTGGACTATTTCTAATAAATTTAAAAAAGTCTTTAATATTTCCGTTAAAACCCATACTGGTTTTATATTTTTCCATTTCGGACAAAATACGATCAACTTCTTTGAGCCCTTTATTATGAATTTCATCAATGGTAAGATTGGAGGTTGTATGAAGACGAATCAAATATTGATAGGTCTCTAATCCGCCAGGAAGACTTCCCAGACCTGAGGTATTTCTAGATTTAGGTAAGTATTCATTTTTAAAAAAAGCTCTTAATTTTCGATATTTGGGTTTAAGCTGTTCATTGATCATGTTACGATATGCAGTGACCAATCGATCGCTTTCTGCAGAATTGAATTGGCTGGGTATATTTTTAATGGGGGCATAGAATAAATGGTTTTCAATAGATTCATTTATGAAAGGGTCCAATTGGGGAAGGATTTTTTGAACTAGAGATTTGGGTAAAACAATGCCTTGACCCATACCCAATTTCATTTTTGTGATACAGGTATCTAAAAAAGTGAGGTAATCCTGCACGCGTTCTAGCCAATGATCGTAATCTTGAACTGTTTGAAAGGGATGTACACTTTTTCCAGCTGCTAATTGGGCCACATACAAGTGTAAGGATTGTACTTGTATCAAGGGCATTAACTCGAAGCTGGGTAAGTTGTATATGGGAGAAGCTAAGGTTATTAAGGGTTGCAAGAGTCCAGCTCTTTTGATGTTACAATCCCATCGCATGGTTTGTATGCTAAGCCATTGGCTAGAAGTTACCGATATAGAATCAAAGGTATTTAAGGTATCCAGATAAAGGCTGTATTTTCTTTGAAGATTATTCTGATAATTAGAGGAAATATAATTGGCGATTGTATCATTGTAGCTGCCTTCGCCTGCCTTTGTAGCTTCAATGGGATTGATGGACTGTTTGAAGTTGTGGTAAGATTGAAATATGTCATCTATAGAACGGGTCTTTTTTTTTGACAGTCTAATCTGGTGACAGCTTAAAGTCAATAATAGGCTGCCGATTATCAAAGATGAAAATAGCTTCGACCTAGATAACAGAAAAGACTCTAAAAATTTCATAGATCAATATAAACATTTTTTGAATTTTAATAGCTTTATGATCTCCAAGTTCTACTATTGATCTTTTTTAATGTTATAGGCATTGGACCAGAACATCTTACAGCTTGGTGGTATAGTATTTCATGATAGCATTTTTTGGCTATTATTATTAAAAAGTTTTATAATTTCCCAATCCAGAATGCGATTAAATTTTGGGGGTATGATGTTTACCATCACTAATATATTCTCCTTGAAATTTGATAGCCCTATTTCTTAATTATTTTGGTATTGAAAATTTTTCCTGATTGATTTTGTATTTTCATTAAATAAATTCCTTCATTTAATTTACTGAGGTCTATTTGGGTCTTTTTAGATGAAATTACTGTTTTCCCAGAGAGCTCAAAAATTGTTGCCCGATCAAAATTATTTATGTTGATCTGAATTTGACCTCTTACCGGATTTGGATAAAAAAGATTGCTCTTTTTGTTTATACCTAATGTAGTGTCATCTTCTGGAGTAACATTTATTGTAATGTCCGCATTAGCGGTCAATGTACCATCGGAAACCTCAATACTTAATGTGAATAGGGGAGTAATAGCATAAACCACTTCACCACTTTTGGCCACAGTCAATTTGCCATCTGTACTTCCTAAGTCGAAGGCATCTCCGGTATTGCCACTTTTAATGGTATAGGTAAGCGCATCACCATCCGAATCACTGGCTGTAATCATTCCTATCAATGTGCCGTCTGCCGCTTTATTGGCTACTGAAAAAGTAGATGCGATGATGGTTGGGGCTGAATTATTTGTTTCACCTGAGTTGAGTGATGCCAGGCCATTCCACTCAACTTCAAAAAGATTGGCCCCCTTTGATCCCTCATCGATCCACATGGGACCCTGACTATCCGATATGTAGGCTTTGTCACCATCAATGAATATACCATCACCTCTAGATATCCCTACAGAGGCAGGTATGGTAATGCCATAAGTTAATGTACCTTCAGTTGTGTATGCATATAAATATTGATTACCATTGGTAATGGTACCACAAAATACAAGTAGCGCCCCTTCGTCGGTATCATAAAACAATCCACTGGGTGAATTTAGGACTGAAAATGAATTGATCTTAGTCACAGTACAGGTACTGGTATTGACACAGTTTTCAATAGAAAGATCTAATTCGTGGATCTCTTTATCTTCTTGAATACCCACATAAAAATAGCCATTGGTAGGATTGAAAGCGATGGCTTCTATGCCCTTATCGGTGGGTGTACTGACATCTATATTAGCCAGATTCCATTGTTTTTTGATGTCTCCTGTAGCGAGTTCAATTTGATAAATATAGTTGTATTCATCTCCAACATAAATATAAGTTTCACCTCCATCAGGACCAAAGGTGAGGCCTTCCATGTCTACCTCATGATCTATGGTTACACCATTAACTTTTGAAGCATTTGTTGTATTAGAAACACCATAATAGGGCCAACGCTCTTCTACTTCATCTGAGGCTAATCCTGCTTTGATGATACTTTTGGGATAATAACTAATATAATCATCTTGGCTGGCTGGATGCACACCATTAACGGCATAATAAGAATTGCCCGATACGACCACACCACTGTTTCTAAAGTAGATATCGATGCCTGCACCATCACCATTGATTACTGTTGCAGCAGTTGCTAGAGCAAAGGTATTCAATACATTGGGTGTCCAAGTGATTTCAGTAACGGTGGATCCATCATCTCCTTCCAAGACATTCACCGTAAAGGTGGCACTCGCAATTAATGCGCCATCTGAAACCTGAACAGTTAGACTGAAGCTAGGATTGGTTGTATAAGCTACTTGGGCACTTGTGGCTACGGTCAATTTTCCATCTGTACTTCCTATGGCAAAAGCATCTCCGGTATTTCCATTGATAATAGAGTACGTAAGTGCATCACCATCCGTATCACTGGCCGTTATCGATCCTACCAGCGTACCGTTGGCAGCGCCATCGGCAACGGAAAAAGTTGCGGCAGTGATGGTTGGAGCAGAATTATTTGTTATGACTTCATCGTATGAGGCACCGGCATATCTGGCTATTGCATCAGTCTTTAATTGAGCGGTCTTAACCTCCAATAATCCAGGTATGTTATTGATTTTGCCCTTCCATGCACCCACCAATAAAAATCTTTGATTAAAAGTAACGGCATTATTGCCTGTACTACTAACCTGTTGCGTGTGCGCATGATAATGGTAACCCAAATCATCACCATGGTCATGTCCACCATAACTGTCCAATGTTATACTGTATCCCTCCATAGTGGTATGACTTTCCTCATGTCTTCCAAATAAGGCAATACCATCATATGCCATTCCAATGAGGGGGGGATGGTTGTGTCCTTCATAATCAGCTAAATTATAGAGATTGATACCATTTTTACTATAAGAATGACCATCTGCATGGTAGTGCAACTCCATTCCTCTACCTACATGTATCCCTCCGTGAGTAATTTCAGCGGCATTTGATGCATGCTGTAGCGTATTGTTTAGAGAAGGGTAAATGGGGACACCATCTACAGCTACACCGTTTGAGCTTAAACTGGCATAATTATACACCGTTGGAGTAGTTGCACCGGCATCTTCTCCTAAATCTCCGATAGCACTCAAGTCATTATCCAATAAAGTTTCTATCAACCCATAATTTTTGAGGGGTACTTTCATTAAATAAGAAGCTCCTTTGGTAGTTCGGGTCACGGATTGCTTTTCATATCCATCGCCTTCACCGTCTCCGGGAGGTCTGCTGACATCAATCAATTGATTGGGTCTGGTAGAGGCGGCAAAGCTTGCAGTTACTAAAAACGGATGGGGCACTCCATTGTCATCTGTGGCATTGGTAAAATACACGTATTTATTGGTGCGGTCGCCTAAGGTAGCACCATAGACATCAGAGGAGGCAATCGTATGTGAAAGCATATTTTCTCGCAATGCGAGATAAAATGCTTTAGGATACCTCAGTTGAGCTCCGGCATTGGTTAACGTAGTTTCTATTTCGTCGAGTATGCTAGAAGCTGCGGTAGCTGCCGCAGTCGTTGCATCTAATTGTGCATGGTAAGCATCATCAAGGTCCTTACTTAAATCTGAGAACCCCGTTGAGGTAGGGTTGATACTTTCTGGAAAAGCAGCCCAGGCATTGGGCTGATAGGAGGTGGATGCAGGGTTAAAATCAGAGCCAGCTTCAATTTCAAGATCAATCAAATCATTTGGATCTGCTAAAAAGAAAGAGGAGGCATCTGATAAGGTACTGGTCCACTCTAGAGAGGTACCATTGATTTTTAAATATTTATTTGTCCATGAGGTGACCTCAATGAAACTTGACGTGCTCACATCGTATTCATATTTACTGCTTGCTGTTAGCGTGGCTGCGCTGGCATTATTACTAAAAGTAATTCCTAAGTATCCCTCATTATTTGAATCGGCAATATAGTAGGTGCCTCGGTCACTTAAAATTGCAGTGTTGTTGTCATTGGCATTCAAGGCATAATAGCTATGTATGAATGGGTTCAGTTGGTAGATTCCACTTAAAGGCGTAATAGAATTATTTAAAGGGGCGTTGAGGTCTACCATTTGAAAAATGGTTCGTAGCATAGAACTATAAGTTGCCTCAGAAGCATTCACATTAGTAATTGGGGTTAACGACAAGTTAGAAATGTCTGCATCACTGCTGAAAGTGATTGCATTGGCTTTGGCCTCATCTAATAAAATTATGTACTTTCTGTTTTCAACCGAAGAAAGAGCGGTGGGTGTCCAAGCTTTTTCAAAGCTGACATCGAGAATCTTTCCAAAGGATTTAGGGCCGTAAAAGTCTATGTCTTGGCCTATGCTGACCCAAGCAGTCAGAAAAAAAAGTGAGAAGAGAAGGATTTTCATTTTAAATATTATTTATTGGCGTTTAGAAGGGGAGTTTTTTAATGGTGGATTTAGAGTATTGCATACATTTTACTATTGTGGTATAAAAAAAGTCTTACTAATTATGTTAGTAAGACTTTTTTTAATTTTTGTAAATTGTTAAACACTTATCCTGCAGCATCTTCGGCTACCGCCTTCATCATTCCGGTAGCATCAAAAAAATCTCCAGCACCAGATATCTTTCCATCTTTTATTTCCAACCAATGGTATGCGCTCAAGGAAAAAGATTTCCCTGTTTCCTTCCATTGGCCATTCCAAGTTCCATATACCCTTACGCCACCATTTGGCTTTAATGTGGTATTATCAACTCCAGGAAGCCAAACAGCATCATCGAAGGATACATTTTCAGCCCCATTCATATAGAATTTGCCTTGTTCTAACATTTGTTCTTTTCCTCCTTCACCTACACCATACATAGGAGAGGTATGTGTTACACTGTCATGGATCATTGATGCATACAAATCAAAATCTGTATCTCCTGTAAAAGTCATCATAAAATTCTGAGCAATCTCTAGATTTGTTTTGAACAGTGCCAAGTCATCTTTTACTTCAGCAGCTGGAGGCTGACATGACATTATCGCTACTGACATAGCGAATATTAGCAATAAATTTTTCATAATTGTTTGAGTTTGTTTTACAAGCAAAGCTAGGCCTAGTTTTTTGGAAATACAAATGAGTTGGTTTAGCTTAATTAATTACCACTTAGACTGTCATTATAGATAATTATTTACTTGGAAGCTTTCCAGAATAGATCCAAAATTGTTGAATCAAGTTATCTTTAACACCTACTGCTGCAAAATGGCGTTCGGTAATTTGCTTGTCGTCAATAGACATATCTACAACGTAGGCATTATGTACCCATTGCATGCCATTGCCATTGGGGTCGGTTACTGCTGTGGCCCATTGTTGTCTAAACTTGGGATTAGCAGCGGTTAACCAGCCCCCAAGAAATCCCTTGAGTGCCTCTTTTCCTTCAATATATTCGCCTTCAGGGCCATTGATTTTGATATTTTCTGCAGCTAATGTCAAAATTTTATCAATTTCTTGATTATTGTGATATTCGACCCACTTGGTCCAAACCTCTATGGCTTCATCTGAGCCAAGAGCCCAGGAGATGGAATCATTTCCTGCTAGGAAGCCTACGGATCTTGTAGTTTCAACGGTTTGGGTGGTTTCTGTTTTTGCTGCTTGCTCTCCGCAGCCGAATGTTAAGGTGAGTAATAAAAGGAGGATTTGGTTTTTCATTTATTTAAAATTTTGAGTTTAAAAAAATATTATAAATTAAGTAATTTGTTTTAACAATAATAGTCAATAAAGTATTTGCCACGGTCTTTCTCCTTCGAATTGAACAAGGTTCATGAATTGCATTAAGGGCGAAGATTCTTCGTCAATTAATTTATCAGATTGAGTTGTTCGCTCCCAATTTTCATGAATTATAACGAATTTTGAAATTAATAAGTAAACAATTCCCTCTATTACTGGAGTTTTTAAATTATCTGGTATTTCTAATGGCTCCCAAAAGAATTTCTTATAATTCAATAATTTTTTCATTTCCAAATCTAGTTCTTCTGGATAAGGGCCAGAAAAGTGGTTATTAATAATCCAAGTCAATAACCGCCAACTGACTGGAGCTCTATATATTGGAGGTAACTCGGGTAGTAAAAAGCATTTGTTTTCACTTATTGCAATCAGTGAGGGTCCATAATCATCAATATAATTAGCTAAGTTAGATTGATCTTTAATTATATCTACAATACTAAATTCTGTTGAAATAAACTCGACAAAATTTTTGTATTTATTATTTAAATTTTTGCTGGAGTCCGGCCTGAGTCTTGATAATTCATTTTCGAACCCATGAATTATGGCGGGATGTAGCTTTTGCGAATTGAATACGTCTATATCCTTTTGAAGTTCAAAAAACGAATTTTCATCTACTGGTCTTTTAAATACCGAAAAGTCGATTTTGTCTTTTAGTTTCCAAAACCTTCCTTCATCAGTTACTCTATGTAGTTGCCATTGTGATGATGAAACCTGAACATTATCTTCTTCAGAACCCTTGATGACTAGTAATTTTTCACCTTCCTTTCCCTTAGCTACTTTCTGGGCCAAAAGTCCACTGGAAAACCTATACATAGATTATCTTTTAAATTTACGTCTTAACCATCCAATTATTCCTGTTTTTTTGTCTGCTTCTTGGGCCTTAGGCTCGGCAGCAACTTCGTCAATTTTCGTTTCATCACCGCTAACATTGGCTTTATCTGATTCAGTCTCCGTATTAGGATTAGCCTTAATATCATCTTTTGATGGCATAATACCTTTAATTATACTTGAAGGAGTTAATGATCCTTCAAACTCTTTCTCGAATTTGGCAACTTCTTTTTCAAATAAGGGTCTTTTATAATTCGCGATATTAAATTTTAATACTTTTGCCTCTATTAAAGCCCCTATTTCTCCAGTTAATCCTCCCTCTAACTTGCCTTGCGCGGTTACACCTTTTATTACATCTATCCCAATATTTAAAGAAGAGCTCAGTTCTGCTTTTGCAGAACCATAAATTCCTGCGCCTAGAGTTGCTACACCAGGAACACCCACATCAGCAGTTAATTTGGCAGTTGCCTCTGCAGATGCCTTTGGGTTAACAGTTCCGTTTAGAATAGATAAACTTTTTAGTTTTTTATCAGGTGAAAGTTCGTAAGCTATGCCTGCGCTTAGACCCACTTCCGCTGAAGCCTTAGCTGATAATCCTATCCCAACCCAAAGACCAGGAATACCAGTTGGTATAGGAGGAATAGGAACCTCCGCCTCGGGAGTCTCCACCTTTGGTGACTGAGGAAGTGAAATGTTAAGTACACCCTTCCAGTTTCCAGTTTTTTGATCTTTTTCTACTGTTCCACTACCTCCAAATCCTTTTAATGCATTGCCTTTTTCCGCATCACCAATTTCTACTGTTCCTTTTTCTTCATCTTCATCATATTCTATGCTAGCCTTAAATGTATTTGGTATCTCAAGCTCAAAAGAATGTTTGTTAACCTCTTTCATTCCTGTTTCTTTATCTGCTTCTTGGGCCTTTGGTTCGGCAGCAACTTCGCCTTCTTTTTGTAAAGTACTTTTTGATGATCTTTGTATTGCCTGATTAGATGGGTTTATTTGTTTAAGCTGCCTAGAGGAGATCTTATTATCACCTATTTTTAAAGCTTTTGCACCCATCACATCAGCCTCGTTTTCCAAACCTTTGTCATCATTGACAGGAATGTCTCCTTTCATTTGTTTGGTCGGTTGGACACGACCTTGCTTTTGTTGAACCACGTGCCATGCCTCATGGGCAAGGTGCTGCTCTTGACCGGGTGCCACGTGTATGTCCGTACCTTGGGCGAAGGCATGCGCCTGCATTTGGGCAGGTTGGTCTGAATTGGTATGCACCTTTACATCATCCAACGAAACTCCCGATAGATTTTCGACACCTGACTTTAGATTGTCAGGTAGGCCGGTGTTATTTTCCTTTTTTTGTAAGGGTGCGCCTTTCATTTGTACTTCTTCCTCGTCTGCAGCTTTTTGTACGGGTTTGGCCCTCATTTGCACTTCCTCCTCGTCTGCGGCTTTTTGGACAGGTGAATTATCGGACATCAGGGACTGTAATTGGGCTGTTTTTTGAGTCCGAGGCCCCTCGCTCATCGCCTCCACTACTTTCATTTGGGCTAGGGTTCCCGGTCGATGGTCTGAAAGGGTAGATGATTGCGATGCTGCTCTGGTTTGAGAAGCATTGTTTTCTTTATTATTGGCCTTGGCAGCCGACGGTGCAGTACGCGTTGAGGTAGGCATAAAATTGTAGTCTTTTATAAACCTAAAGTTAAAAAAAGAATTGATAAAAGCAAATGACCCATCTGCCTTTCAATACCTATTTTTTAGAAACAGGATCTCATTTCATTGAGTAGGAGATGCTCCGATCATTTTTGTTACTAAAAACTATACATGAAAGGCTTATTACTTGTTCTAAAAAACAAATTAACAAAGTCAGTAGAGGTATTGCCAAGGCCGAATTCCTTGGTCCTGTACCAGCTCGATGAAGTCATCCAGAGCGGTCGATCTTTCCTTTGAGGTGGAGGTTTCTTCTTTCATCCAAGCCTGATAGGTTAAGATCAATTTTGCTATGAAAAAATAAATCAATCCTTCCGTAGATTTATTTTTCAACGACGCATCTATCTTTAAACTTCCCCAATGAAATCTTTTGCCTCTCATAGACTTGACCGCCTCCGTATCTGCATCATAGGGTCCTGAAAAATGATTGTTTAATAACCAAGTAAGTTTTCTCCAGGCCATGGGCGCTTTGTATAAAGTGGGCCACTCGGGGAGCGCTACATATTGATCATTTAAAAGCCCCACCATACAAGGGCCTATGTCTTCACTGAATGGACAAAATTTGGAGGATCTAGTCAAGTTCTGGTTTAATCCAAACTGTTCTTCTAAAAAATCTATGAAGTCGATATATCGCTTTTGTGAGGGTGCTGGTATTTGTGGAAATAGGCGTTTTGCCTCACTTTCGGGTCCATTTAAAAGGGTAGGATGAAGGTCAAGGGCGGGAAGTTTATCTAAATCATTAGCCAATATATCAAAAAAAGGGTCAGGTAGCGGCTTTTGAATCGCCTTTAATATACCAGATTCGTTGAGCACCCAAAACCTACGGTCATCATCAAAAATATTTTTTGGGAACCATAGCGGACTGTAGGACATGATTTTTTGAGAAGATTTGCCCTCGTATATGAGGTAGCCACATCCTGTGTCCTCATTATTTCCTTCCATCACCGATAACCCTGTCGAAAAACGGAACATTATTAGTTGCTATTTATTTTTTCTAACCAAAAATACTGGGAACATTTCGGGCCAACCAAGATGCTTTTTTCGGTTCATCCGTAGGCTTATCAATGAAATTTTCCTTTGCTTTATCAGTAGCATCAGATTTTTTATTTCTTTTGAAATTACTTGGTCCAAATTTAGAGATTGATTTTAGAGACTTTTCATCGGTAATAGTCGTACCCGTTATTTCTTTTTCGAATTTACCGAGGACCCCTTCAACAATAGGAATTGTTTTCTTTTTGGTCATCCATAGAATTTGCCCTTTAGCAACGGCCGCTAATTTTCCTTTCGCTTCTCCTGATAGTGTACCCGTTAAGGTAATACCCTCAGGGGTAGCACCTACATTTACCGCTGCATTTAAGGTGGCTTCGGCAGATCCTTCACCGCCGGCACTTACTTCTCCAAGTCCCGGAACGCCCACAGAGACCCCTCCAAACACACCTATACTTGCTTGAGCTCCTGCATTGACGTTTACAGCATTGACATTTATGTTTTGAATATTTTTAAAATTTCCGTCAGTATCACAAGAAATACCAAAATTACCTCCAAGCTCGGCTGATGAGGCCAGGTCCATGTCTACTGCTGCAAAAACACCCGGAGGCCCTAGCGGGATTCTGGCCAAAGGAAGTGAGTATTTTGCCTCTGGAGTTTTGAAACCTTTTACAGTAGTAGTGGCATCAATATGATAACCAGACTTGTCCTCATTTTGTGCTAGAGCGCCTTCTAATTTGAGAACTTTGCCTAAAGGACCACCTGTGGCTGTAGCATTTCCTTCCTTGGTCGTCGGGTTGACCTTACCTTCCACTTCCATGCCTGCCAACATGAATTTGAAATTGTATGACTCAGAATCGTCTTCGCTTGGAGTTTCTGGATCATCGCTTATAGTTTTGGGATCATCACCCGGGGCTTTTGAATCGGAGTTGTCATCCCCTTCCGATTTCTCGAGTAAGCTAGGATCCCAAGCCACCGCCATCGTTTTATTTGAATCAATACCCTCTCCTGCCAAGTCATCCGTATCAAGATCTAAGCCTCCCAACCTCTTCATTTCAGCTGATTTTTTTTCTCTGGCTTCAGCTTTTACATCTTTGTATGCTTTTTTTGCTTCTTCAATAGCTACTAAATCTTTGCTTTTATAAGCCTCTTCTAATTTTTTCTCGGCGGCACCCATGAGATCTTGATATTTCAGTATGATCTCATTTAGATTTTGTTTTTGTTTTTCTGGTTCTGCAGCTTCTTCGAGCTGAGCTACCCTAGGAGCAGCATTGTTATTGGGCTGAAGTTCGGCAGGTGCATTATTATTGGCCTTTGGAGCCATTTTTGGAATAAAAGGAACAACTTTGGCTTCTTTTTGCCCTAGAGCATTACTTAATTTTCTTTGCGAAAAGATGCTCGCACGATTATCAGTAAATTCAGCCAATTCACTGGAGCTTTCAAGACTCGATTTGCTCTTATTTACAGCCCACTTTTGAGTAGATTTAGATATTTTGTTTTGGGCCTGAAGCATTAACTGCAAATGGTGAAATTAGATTGAAGCTAAAATTACATTTAAATTTCTCTATTATGTAACGATGGATCCGTAAATTTTTAAAATTTCTGTCTGAGAGTACTGATTACTGACCTCAAAATAGATTATCGTTATTTGCTCATTTTTATGTTTCACTTCAAATTATAACGCATCATTGTTGCATTTAATAAATGTTTTATTCAAGTTTGCAACTTTATTGTGTAAAAGCAATTCAAATTAACATTAATAAATATAGAACTATGAAATTTTTTCAAACAAAATCATTAATACTTAAATTAACTTTTATATCATTATTGGCAGTTATGTCTTGTAGTGATGATCCAGATGATCCAGTTATAGAGAATGAGGAGGAGGTAATCACAACCCTAACTTATACCTTAACACCAGCAGAAGGAGGGAGCGCAGTTGTATTAAATTATGTGGATTTAGATGGTGATGGCCCAAATGAACCAACCATCACAAATGGTACATTGTCTGCTGAAACTATTTATACCGGAGCTGTTACTTTACTTAATGAGACTGAGTCTCCAGCAGAGTCAGTAACAGAGGAAGTCGCCGAGGAAGACAAAGATCATCAAATTTTCTTTGAAACAACAGTTTCTGGCCTTACAGTCGAATATACTGATTTTGATGGTGATGGTAATCCTGTGGGATTGGCTAATATTTTAACGACTGGTTCAGCGGGTTCTGGAAATCTAACTGTTACTTTAAAGCATGAACCAGATAAGTCTGCTTCAGGCGTATCCGATGGAGATATGACAAATGCTGGTGGAGAAACAGATATTTCTGTTACTTGGGTAATAACAGTTGAATAAACTTATTTATATCGGCGTTTTTGTCTACTACCCGTTCATTTTATTTGCGCAAAAATGCGATATAAAAGTTAAAGGAAGGGTCCAAAAACTTAATAGCTTGGATCCTATTTCTTTTGCTAGTATATATTTTAAGGAAGCCAAAATAGGTGCAGTTAGTGATGAAAAAGGCTTTTTTGAAATACCTCCAATGTGTCAAGGTAGCTTCCACATAGCTGTAAGTCACATCGCCTGTAAAACAAGAGATTTTTATCTTTCTGTGAGGCGGGACACAACTTTGCTTTTGAAAATAGAGCAAGACAGCCAAATTATGGATGAACTATCAATTGCTACAACAGCGATTGAAAATACTACCACACAATCATCAATGGATGTAGATGCCTATGAAATATCACAATACTCTGATAAAAATATGGCAAATATCCTTGATAATCTAGCTGGCGTAAGTACCATTAAAAATGGCAATAATATTGCGAAACCTGTTGTCAATGGCTTATATGGAGATCGGCTAATATTATTAAACAACGGAGTTGCTCAAAGTGGACAGCAGTGGGGTCCCGATCATAGTCCAGAAATAGATCCATTGTCGGTAGGGAAAATTAC
>CAJXAT010000011.1 GCA_913050055.1 uncultured Flammeovirgaceae bacterium
GTTTTATTAATAAAAAAAAATTCTAATGCTAAAACATATCAATAAGATAGAATTTTTATCTTTAGGTAATGAAATGGGACATTCAACAGTTTAAAGAAAAGCTAGAAGCCAACCATGATTTTCCGTGCTCTTATATGTTTAAGTTTATTGTCCCAATTAGCAAGAAAGATGCTCTACTCAATATGCTACCAAAAGTCGCTGTCAAAATAAAAAAAAGTACCAGCAATAAATTTATGAGTGTCACGCTAAGCATGGAAATTGAATCAAGTGATAAAGTAATTGACATTTATAACCAAGTCTATCAAATAGAAGGCATAATCGCAATATAAATATGTGGAAAGAAAAACATAAAACTCTAACTCGAACTTTTAAATTTAAAAATTTTAGTCAAGCATTTTCATTCATGACGGAAGTTGCCATCGAAGCTGAAAAACTCAATCATCATCCCAACTGGTCCAATGAATACAATGTAGTCATCATCAATCTTTCTACACATGATGCAGCTAATATCATCACGAACAAAGATCGAGAATTGGCTCAAGCCATAGATGGCCTTTTATAAGATGCTGGATAATACCGCCCTTTTTTTGGTACCAACCCCTATCGGAAATCTTGCGGATATGTCCTTTAGAGCCATTGAAGTACTGAAAACTGTAGACCTCATACTGGCCGAGGATACACGCACAAGCGGATTTTTGCTTAAACACTATGAGATTCATACCCCCATGAAAAGTTTTCATGCGCACAACGAGCATCAACAAACCGGGGTCGTGATCAAAAAATTAGAGGAAGGTATCAAAATTGCTCTTATTTCTGACGCTGGAAGTCCAGGTATTTCTGATCCCGGCTATCTATTGGCCAAATCAGCACTTGATGCTCAATTTCAAATAGAAGCCTTACCCGGTCCAACCGCCCTCATTCCGGCAATTATTAAATCTGGATTTCCCAATAATCGATTTGTTTTTGAAGGGTTTCTCCCTCAAAAGAAAGGACGTACCTCCAGAATCAATTCATTAAAAAATGAAGAAAGGACCCTAATCTTTTATGAGTCCCCCCATCGAATACTAAAAACATTAATGCAATTTGAAGGTGCTTTTGGGGAGGATCGAAAAGTGTCTGTTTCTAGGGAATTGAGTAAAAAGTTCGAACAAACTATAAACGGTTCCTTATCCTCGGTACGTGCCCATTTTGAAAGTCACAAACCCAAAGGAGAATTTGTCATTGTTTTATCAGGTAATGCCATCAAATGAACTTAGAAAAAATCATTAAAGAGGCCCAATCTTTTGATCTCAATAAAGTAGTTCTCAAAGTTAAGACCGACCTAGTTTCTTACGTGGATAAAGAAGCCGAAAAAAAATTAGTCCCTGAGTTAAAAAAAATCCTATCAGAAGCAGGATTTATTGCCGAAGAAGATACCATTGATGATGATCAAAAAGAATTTATCTGGATTATCGATCCCCTAGATGGCACAACTAATTTCATACATGGGCTGTCCGTATATTCTATCAGCGTTGGGCTCTTACAAGGCAGAGATGTTGTGGGAGGTATCCTTTATGAATTAAATAAAAATGAACTCTTTTATGCTTGAAAGGTGGAGGTGCTTTTTTAAACGATAATCCAATCCTTGTGACCCCTACCCAAGATTTATCCAATAGCCTACTGGCAACGGGCTTCCCTTATTACCAATTCGATAAATTAGATAACTACCTAGCCATTATCAACGATTTGATGATGTACTCACATGGCTTGAGAAGGCTGGGAAGTGCTGCGGTAGACCTTGCCTATGTAGCCTGCGGCAGGTATAAAGGATTTTTTGAGTACAACCTAAACGCTTAAGGTATTGCGGCTGGAATACTCTTAGTGCAAGAAGCTGGTGGCAGTGTAACAGATTTCTCTGGAGAAAATAATGCGCTTTTTGGTCGAGAATTGGTCGCCGCAGGGAACATATATGATGACCTATTGAAAAGCATTCAAAGATATTGGTAATTATCTTATTAGACTCATTCAAGATTGCCAACCTTTTTTTTATTTTGATAATCCTTCATTGATCCAATTTATATTTAATTTTAAGATACTTAAAATTAAATATCCACCAAGACACTATGCCTTCAACGATTCGTACTTTTACCCTTATTTTTAGCCTCCTCTGCTTTCTTGGAACTGCATTTAAATCGAGCAGTCAAAACCAACCCATAAAGCTCTCTGAGGAGGCACAAATCAGCGTAATCACTTTTGGCCCTTACCAAGGCGAACTCTGGTCTGCCTTCGGTCATAATGGCATCAGGGTCTTTGATCCACTCCTTGAAATGGATTGGATGTATGACTGGGGTCGATTTGATTTTGAACAAACCAACTTTTTTTGGAATTTTGCAAGAGGAAAAATGTTGTATAGCATGGGGCGTACCCAAAAATACGCCAATGTAAAATCCTATTACATCAAACAAAATCGAAGCGTCAAAGAGCAAGTCCTCAACCTAAGTCAAGCTGAAAATCAAGCTTTCTTTAATTCTCTAGAGCACAATAATCTCCCAAAAAATAGGACTTATCTATACAATTATGTCTACGATAATTGTGCTACTAAAATTCGAGACATCATACAAGAAGTGATGCCCACAGCAACCTTAGACCTCTCTTTTAAAGTTCCAAAAAAATCAGTCAGAGATCTTATGGATGATTATTTATCTGATCAACCTTGGGGTGATTTTATTATAGATGTTGCCTTAGCACATCCCATTGATAACGAAGCCTCTGCAGAGACCTATCTCTTTTTACCCGACTATGTCCATTTAGCGCTCGAAGGAGGAACCATTGAAAATATCGTGGATACCCTTCCGTTGGTCAAAGACTCCATTGCTATCAATGTAATGAAAAATGAAAAACATACTCAAAGTAAATTTGACCCTTTCAATACTTTTGTATTGCTCTTTTTTATTGTTGGATTTGTTACGAATCAAAACTTTAAAAATAAGAAACGGACGCATTGGATAGATGTACTATTATTCTCTATAGTTGGTCTCTTTGGCTGGTGGTTTGTATTTCTTTGGGGTGTGACGAATCATCTTTCAATGTATAATTGGAATTTATTGTGGGCTCTACCTGTTCATCTCCCTGCGATTTTTTTTCTAAATCAGTTAAAATGGCGAAAGGCCCTCAGTCATGCTTATAAATTCATTGCACTTCTAAATTTGTGCCTGCTCCTTTTTTGGGTATTAATCCCACAACCCCTCCACATGGGCCTTATTCCCTTGATCCTTACCCTAGTACTCAGAAGTTTTTATATCAGTTATGATTTAAATAAATCCCCTCACGCATCTATTTAAAAAAGGGCTTACCGCTTAACTCTAGAAAAAGTTGCCTCCTCAAGCAATCTTTACTATTTTGAGGATCAAATAAAATCAGACCCCTTTTGATGGTATTTATCCCTATTATCCTCGGTATTTTTTTACTGATCTTCTTAATCACCATTGTTAAACTTGATACCTTCATTTCATTTATTTTGGTTTGCCTATTTGTCGGACTTATGGGCGGGTTATCCCTAGAAGAAACGGTCACAACCGTGCAATTAGGGATAGGAAAAACAATCGGCTCTTTGGTCATTATACTTGGTTTTGGAGCCATGCTAGGTAAGCTCATTGCCGAGAGTGGTGCGGCAAATAAAATCACCCATAAATTAGTTGCGAAATTTGGACTTAAAAACATTCAATTCTCTCTAATTTTAGTAGGATTCATCATCGGCATACCCTTGTTCTACACCGTGGGATTTGTTATTTTAGTCCCTTTTGCCATTGCTCTAGCAAGTAAAACAAAATTACCCTTACTCTATTTAGGCTTACCTATACTGGCCTCTCTATCGGTTACACACGGCTTTTTACCTCCACATCCAGCACCAACTGCCATCGCAGGAATGTATGGTGCGGCTTTAGATAAAACCATGATTTATGGGATGATCGTGGGCATTCCAGCCATATTAGCTGCTAAATTTCTTCTGTCTGGGACGATGAATCGCATTATTCCCAAATTAAAACAGGAATTTATCGTATCAGACGCCAACACCACATTTAAAACTCCTAATCTCACGGTAAGTCTAATCATCTCATTACTTCCCGTGATCCTTATCGCTGGAAGTTCACTGTACCATTTAATTTTTAATTATAATCCAATCATCAAGGGGCTAGGTAACCCTGCCATTGCAATGCTTTGCTCAGTCCTCGCCGGCATTTATTTTCTTGGAATCCATACCGGACGCAACATGTCAGAGATCATGATAATCTTAAGAGAAGCTGTATCAGGTATTGCAATGGTACTGCTTATCATCTCTGGAGCTGGTGCCTTCAAGCAAATCATGATTGCTACTAAAATCAGCCTACAAATAGGTACTTTTTTCGAATCATTAGGGCTCTCGCCCATCATATTGGCTTGGCTCATTGCAGCCATCATTCGAATCATTGTTGGTTCAGCTACAGTTGCTGGTTTAACCGCTGCGGGAATTATGTTACCCATTGTGGAGTCTTCAGGCATAGCTCCTGAACTCCTAGTTTTAGCTACAGGTGCTGGAAGTATCTTTTTCTCCCATATCAATGATAGTGGTTTTTGGCTTTTTAAAGAATATTTTAATATGAGTATCGGGGAAACCCTAAAATCATGGACCGTAATGGAGAGCATCGTTTCTCTTTTTGGATTGATCGGTGTATTGATACTCAATTTGATGGTTTAATTAACCTGTGGCAATACAAAATTCGAGTAAATCAACTCGATCCTCCTACCTACTCCTCCAGAGGGTATCAGCTGACCGGTATTAAGTCTAGACGATATAATTTATACCTCCTTATCAGGTTCTTACTAAAAAATAATATGGCCTCCAAAACATGGGCCTCTTTGACATGAAAGCCATAAATGTCGTTAAGAAAACCATTGTAAGTTTCGGCTACGAAAGGGTAGATATACCAGGGTTTCTGTACAATACCAATTGGTTTTTATGCCCCATTTTAATACTGCGTCTCTTACTACCCCAAAACTATTGGTGTTAGTAATCATTATGGATATTTCCAAATAACCAGATTCAGTTCCCCAAATGGTGCAGTCATCTCTCAATTTCTATTAAGGCTGTGCCCTACTTTAACACTATGAACATCTGTAATGGAATTATGTTGGCCGGGTATTCCATCAAAAGGGAGGCCAAGGTCTCGTGCCCTTGGCTTCTGTCTTTAGGAAGAAAAAAGGTAATTAAGGAAAAAACAGATAAATATAGTTTCATATGATTAATGATTAAATAACCCATTCATCAAGGTAAACTCTGAACGCGTTATATCAGAAAAAGGGGATTAGCTGATCTTACTCCAATTCACGGCACTTTTATTAAACGATGCGATATGATTTTTAAGTATTTGATTTTCTGGGGCACGTAACAAGGGATCCCTTTTGAGTAGATCTGTGGCGGCATTTCTGGCCAAGTTTAAGATGTTCCCATCGGTAGCTAGGTCGGAAATAATTAAATCTAAGGCCCCACTTTGTTGAGTCCCCATTGGGTCTCCAGGTCCTCGAAGTTTTAAGTCAGTTTCAGCAATTCTAAAACCATCATTACTTTCTACGAGGGTTTGCATTCTTATTTTGGCCTCTAAGGTCAACTTCATTCCTGTTACGAGGAGGCAATAAGATTGTTCACCGCCTCGACCTACCCGCCCTCTGAGTTGATGTAATTGAGAGAGGCCGAATCGCTCGGCACTTTCAATGACCATCACGCTTGCATTGGGTACGTTTACACCGACCTCGATGACCGTTGTGGCAATCATGATGTGGGTTTCTCCCTTGGTAAATCGTTTCATTTCATGATCCTTATCTGCAGATTTCATTTTTCCATGACAGATGGATAAATATAATTGAGGAAATCGGCGAGCGATACTTTCGTAACCATCCATGAGATCTTTATAATCCATGGTGGCGGATTCTTCAATAAGGGGATATACAATATATACCTGGCGGCCTTTTTCAATTTCTTTTTCAATTAAACTGAAAAGTTGAATGCGTTGGGCATCTCTCATGTGCCTCGTGATAATAGGTTTTCGGCCTGCGGGTAATTGGTCTATGGTGGATATATCCAAATCTCCATAGAGTGTCATAGCCAAGGTTCTGGGAATGGGTGTAGCGGTCATGACTAAAATATGTGGATAATAAGTTTTATTTTTATTCCAAAGTTTGGCTCTTTGAGCTACTCCAAAGCGATGTTGCTCATCAATGACCGCCAAACCCAATTTTTTAAATTTGACTTTGTCTTCTATCAGTGCATGGGTCCCGATGAGTATTTTTAATTCCCCAGAATCTAACCGCTCTTGAATAGATATCCGTTCAACTTTTTTGCTTGAGCCCGTGAGGCACGCCATTTTAATTCCTAAAGGTTCCGCAAATTCTTTAAGCCCATGATAATGCTGTTCTGCTAAAATTTCCGTGGGAGCCATAAATGCACATTGCGTATCATTACCCACAGCAATGAGCATACACATGAATGCCACAATGGTTTTTCCACTTCCCACATCTCCTTGCACCAATCGATTCATTTGATGACCAGATCGAAAGTCAGCATAGATTTCTTTGATCACTTTTTTTTGAGCAGTGGTTAGGCTAAAAGGAAGGAGGGTATGATAAAAATTATTAAGGAGCTCGCTGTTTTTGAAAGTGATTCCTTTAAACTTATCTATACGGGCCAGTTTGAGAGTGATGAGGCGCAATTGAATAAAAAAAAGCTCTTCAAATTTTAATCGATATTGTGCTTTTTTAAGAGAAATTTGATCTTTTGGGAAATGTATATGAATGAGCGAAAACTTTTTATCAATTAAAGAAAACTGCTCTCTAATAGCTGGAGGCAATTTATCTTGAATGTGGGGAATTGCCCCTGCTAACAGCAATTTCATTATTTTGCTGAGGGCTTTAGAATCTAAAAAGCTTCTTTTGAGTTTCTCAGAAGTATGATAGACGGGATGTAGAAATTGCTTATTGAGTGTAGTCTTTCCTGAGGGTTCTATTTCTGGATGAGAGAGGCTGAAGCGTTGACCATATCGGATCGGCTTACCATAAACGACGTAGATCAACCCAAGTTTAATTTTTTGTTGGATCCATTTTATCCCTTGAAACCAAATAAGATCTATTTCGCCAGTTTCATCTTGAAACTTCCCTATCAATCTTTGTTTCCGACCGACTCCGATCGTTTCAAAACGGACTATTTTTCCTATTATTTGTGCACTGCCCAATCCATCGGTTAATGAAGAAATTTTGCGGAATATAGTACGATCTTCATAGCGAAAAGGAAAATGTTGTAGCAAGTCTCCATAATTGAAGTAGCCCAGTTCTTTATTAATTAAAGCAGCTTTTTCAGGACCGATGCCCTTTAAGAATTCTATTGATTTATGAAAAAAGCCAGCCATCTAAATGGTATCGTGAAAAGATAGGGATAATTTTAAAGCGTATGATGATCATTCATTCCATTCTAAGGTATTTAGTAAATGTACCAAATCAGATTTAATAAACGCTATGGAAGGGGCCAAGGAATCATTTTTTGTACTCATAGTGAAGTACAAAGCTCCTCGTAAAAAATGGGTAACGCTGTCGGTTATGTGAAATTGAAAAGGACTGGGGACTTCTCCACTTAATTCACTCACAGAGGCGACATTTCCATTTTTAAGGAAAAGGATTTTTTCGTCAATCGCGGTTGCTTTTACTTGATGCTTACCCGTAAGCCTAAAACTATCGTTTAGATAATCTTGAACCGAGGAGTCACTATTAATAGGTTTATAGGTGAGCTGGACATTGGCATCAAAATATGGATAATAAATATGGATCCAGTTGGGCTCTGCGATCCAACTGGTATCTTTCAAGATTATGGCATGAGTGGAGTATTCAAAGGTGTAAGGGCGTATGCCCTCGAGGGGAGTGTAGGAAACTGAAGGCAAAATAATACGATTATATCCTTTCGGTTTAGGGAGATAATGGGTTTCACAAGACCAAAAAAGAAAAAAAAGGATCAACGTTGAGTAGTTTTTCATAATTTTCTAAACACGCGAACTCTTTTAATGCGTTTTTGATCTACAGACTCTATTGAAAATAAAAACTTGCCTACTTCAATTTTCTCATTCGAACGAGGGAGATTCTTGTTTATTTCTAACAGTAAACCTCCCAAGCTTTCACTTTCACCTTTAATTTCGTCAAAGACGTCGGCCTCTTCTGACATGATTTTACAAAAATCATTGAGCGAAGTTTTACCTTCAAATATGGCAGTATTGTCATCTATTTTTTTATACTCTGCGTCTAAAGCCTCATCGAATTCGTCATTGATTTCCCCTACGATTTCTTCAATGATATCTTCCATAGTAATTAAGCCTTCGGTGCCCCCATATTCGTCAATAACAATGGCCATATGAACCTGCTTTTCTTGAAAATCTTTAAAGAGCGCGTCAATTTTCTTACTTTCAGGAATAAAATAGACGGGCCGTAGGAACTGTTGCCAATGGAAATCTTCTTCTTCATGAAGAAAGGGTAGCATGTCCTTGATATACAATAAGCCTTCTATTTTATCAATGTTTTCGACATAAACGGGGATCCTGGAAAATCCTGTTTTGTTGATTTGATCCATTAACTCATGGAAATCACTAGACCGGTCAATTGCTGAAATATCAACTCTAGAACGCATGATTTGTTTTACTGAAAGGGTTCCAAAATTAACAATCCCCTTAAGGATTCCTTTCTCTTCTTTGCTGACATTTTGCTCTGAAGTGATGTCTAAAGCTTGATTGAGCTCTTCAACGGAGAGATTATAACCTTTCTTTTTGATCCGTTTTTCAATAAAACTACTCAGCCCAATGAGGAGCCATGAAAGTGGTTTTAATAGACGATTAAAAAACCAGATGTAAGGGAGGCAGAAACGCGCAAACTTTTGTGGTTGATGTACGGCAGAAATTTTAGGAACAATTTCGCCGAAGAAAATAATCAATATAGAAATGACGGCAGTCAGCGCGACCAATACGACACCTTCAGCTTCTTTTTTACCAACCATCTGCCAGGAGGCATAAGTCGAAAGGGTTACAATGAATATATTAAAAAGGTTATTGAGGATCAAGATAGTGGCCAACAACTGATGTGGAAATTTTAATAGCATTTTTATTTTATGATCTGAGGGCTCCTCTTCGCCTAAGGCCGTCTTATCAAGCGAAAAAAAGGCAACCTCAGCACCTGAAATCAGGCCTGAAAATGCCAATAAAATAAAAATCAGGAGACCAAAGCCCCAATAAAAGGAACTTGAAAGGGTTACAAATTCCATCAAGATTATTGACGGAGGTTCATCTATTGAGAATACCAAGTATTGTTTTTTTCGTGAAAATTAAAAGGGAAGATCATCGGACGCTGTTTCCGCAGTTGGACTAACGGGAGGAGATGCTGGGGGGTTGTTATCAACAGGACTACGTTGTTCTGGAGCTATACCACTGGTTCCGGGAGCCCCTCCACCACCTAACATAGTCATGTTTTGTACCCTTATTCGGGTCCTGTATTTGTTGTTCCCTTGCTCATCTTGCCAACTATCTGTTTTAATTTTACCCTCTACGTAAACGCTTTTTCCTTTAGTTAAGTATTGCTCAGCAATTTTTGCCAAACCATCCCAAAGTTCCAAATCATGCCACTCAGTATTTTCAACTTTATTGCCATTGCGATCTTTGTAATTTTCGGTAGTGGCGAGGGTCAAATTGGCCACCACTTTGTTGTTCTCTAGGTACCTCACTTCAGGATCTTTTCCTAAATTTCCAACGAGAATTACTTTATTTACTCCAGCCATGATATAAAAATATTTAAAATTTTACTTTAGTCAAATAATTGACAATGAGTTTTGGTTTTGGTAAAGTTACCAATTCGTCAAGATTGAAAACAGTTAAATTTAATTTTTTCGCAATTTTGGATAATTGAAAAGTACTTGAAACCTCAATTTGTGTGAACCAGGCCTTGATATTTTGATGGGTTAACTTGTGGCTGATAGGGCCATAGGAAGCTTTTACATTGTGATCTCGGTCAATTGAGGCGATGCTGAAAAGATCTGTAGGGGTTGAATAAAAGTCCCAAAGCCCTTCCCAGATATCTCCTTTTATTCTTTTATTTAGGCAGATTTTATGCTCAAAGGTAAAAATCCAATAATGTAGTGTGCGCGCCTGAATTTTAATTTTCTTTACTTTTACGGGTAAAAGATGTTGTGTTTTTTCTCTGAAAGATTGGCAATCATATTGTAAATGACAGTTCTCGCATTGTGGACGAGGGGTGCAAACTAGGGCTCCATACTCCATCATCGCTTGATTAAAATCACCTGGGCTTGAAGAAGGCATGATGTGGGCGATGGTTTGTTCAAAAATTTTCCGAGTGCTTCCCTTGCCGATGTCTTCCTGAATACCAAAAAGGCGCGAAATCAATCTAAAAACGTTACCGTCTATCACGGGTACCTTTTCATGGAAGCAGATGGAAGCGATCGCGGCAGCTGTGTAAGGCCCAATACCTTTTAATTTGAGCAGTTCGCCATATGAATCAGGAAAAATACCTCCATACTCCTGGGTGACCTGTCGTGCTGCTTTATGTAAATTTCTGGCACGACTGTAATAACCAAGCCCCTCCCATAATTTTAATATTTCTTGTTCAGAGGCTGCGGCGAGCGTGTGCACGGTAGGATAAGTGTTGATGAATTTTTCGTAATACGGTGTGCCTTGAGCCACGCGGGTTTGTTGTAAGATAATTTCAGATAGCCAAACCGTATAAGGGTTACTCGTGGCCCGCCAAGGTAAATTTCTCTTTTCCCTTGAATACCAATTCATTAATGAAGAAGTTATTTGAATTTTGATGATATTATTTGGGGTTTTTGATTTTCTAGATAATACATTTGTACGTAGACTTGCAAATGTAAATTTGAAGTTCTTAATAAAACGATGGTTGACAATTAAAATGACATTATTGTGACGAAATCAGATGTAGTAAACGAAATAAGTGAAAAGACAGGGATCGATAAATTAGACGTTCAGGCATCATTAGAGGCCTTCTTTTCTGTAGTGAAAACCTCGATGGCCGACGGGAAAAATATCTATGTGAGGGGGTTTGGTAGTTTTGTGAACAAAAAACGCGCAAAAAAGATTGCCAGAAACATATCTAAAAATACGGCAATTGTCATTGAGGAGCATTGTGTCCCGAGTTTTAAGCCATCTAAAATTTTCATTGATAAGATCAAGAAAAACGTAACGCCTGCGTAAAAGGAAAGCTGGTAGCGGATGAATAAGTATCTTATTTCACTAACAATTGCAGGGATGGCAGCCGTCTTTTTAGTCTATCAACTTCCGCGTACAGCAGTGAAAAATGAGGGTGAAAGTAGTGGAGAATTACATTCCTTTAATATGTCCAATGAAGACGCGGCTGCAATAACTTCACTGAAGAACTTTACGAAAGGGGAAATATCGGAAAATTACATTAGCTTTGCAGACTCTTTAGCGAGATACTATTTAAAGTATGGGTTTTTGGATAGTGCCAAAAATGTTACTACAAAATTCTTGCAGAGAGACAGTTCTTTGCAAACGCAGAAAAAAGCGGCAGCATTATTATATGCCTCATACGAGCGTGCCTCTAACATGAAAGAAGCAGCCGTTTATGCCCTAGAGGCACGAAAAGTTTTGACTTTGATCACTCAAAGAGAGGTAGATAATTTATCCGCCAAGACAAAGTTAGCCATGACCCTAGTGACAACGGAAAACCCTATGTCAGGGATTATGCTGTTGAGGGAAGTGTTAGAAAAAGACCCAGAGAACAGAGAAGCCATTTTAAGCTTAGGTCTTTTGTCCATTCAATCAGGACAATATGAGCGAGGCGTTGAAAGGTTTGAAAAGTTGATTGCGTTGAAAGAAGATGATTATGAGGCGATGTTATACATGGGTGTTTGTATGTTAGAGATTAACAAACCTGAGGTATCATCGGAATTATTTACAAGAATTGTAGCTGCAGAAGATGCTGATCCAGCTTTAAAGTCTGCAGCTGCAGAATATTTAGACAATTAATAACACTTAAATTAAAAGAATATGCCTTGCGGTAAAAAAAGGAAAAGACATAAAATCTCTACACACAAGAGAAAGAAAAGGTTAAGAAAAAATAGACATAAAAAGAAGTAGACATAAAAAGAAGTAGACATTTAATCTGAAAAATTGTGAGTAATGAATTAGTAATAAATTCAACTCAAAACGGATGTCGAATAGCTCTTTTAAATGATAGAAGATTGATTGAATTTCACCAAGAAAACGGTGGAAATCAATTCAATGTTGGAGATATTTACTTAGGTACGGTACGAAAAGTGGTTCAAGGTCTCAATGCAGGTTTCATTGATATCGGTTATGAAAAAGACGCCTTTCTACATTACCTCGACTTAGGACCACAAATCCAGTCACTGAATAAATTTACGCAGCTGATTCAAAGTAAAAAAGAGTTCAGCACCAAGCTCACTGGGTTCAGAAATGAGGCCGATATTGATAAGTTTGGTAAAATAGGACAGGTTCTAACGAAGAACCAAAATATCCTTGTTCAGGTTGTAAAAGAACCCATATCTACAAAGGGCCCGAGATTATCTTGTGAGTTGTCAATAGCAGGACGCTATTTAGTTTTAGTACCATTTTCGAATGCAGTTAATGTATCAAAGAAAATTGGGAATTCGAATGAAAGGAATCGCTTGGCGCGTCTAATCAGTTCAATCAAGCCAGAAAATTTTGGAGTGATCATCCGTACCGTAGCTACGGGAAAAGATGTTAAAGAGCTTGATACAGATCTTCAAAACTTGGTGCAAAGTTGGCAAAGAGGGATTGAAAAACTCAAGAAATCTAAACCCAAGGATAAAATCATCGGAGAGGTAAGTCGGACGAATTCTATTGTTAGAGATGTACTTAATGAGACGTTTGATAGCATTACCATTGATAACAAAGACTTATTTGAAGAGATCAAAAGTTACATCAAGACCATTGCTCCAGATAAAGAGAAGCTGTTACGTCTGCATCAATCAAAAGCCAAAATTTTTGAAATTTTTGGTGTTGAGAAACAGTTAAAAACTTCATTTGGAAAATCAGTCACTGTAGCTGATGGTGGTTATTTGATCATTGAGCACACCGAAGCATTGCATGTTATTGATGTGAACAGCGGGAATAAATCTAATCGCGAGGAAGACCAAGAAACTACTGCGTTGACAGTTAATGTTGAAGCGGCTAAAGAAATCGCTCGTCAGTTGCGATTACGTGATATGGGTGGAATCATTGTCGTGGATTTTATAGATATGCGCAAAATTGAAAACAAACGTAAAGTCTATTCAACGATGATTGAGGCGATGCAAGGGGATCGTTCGAAGCATACCATTTTACCTTTGTCAAAGTTTGGTTTATTACAAATTACGCGACAAAGGGTAAGACCAGAAGTAAGTATCATTACCAAAGAACAATGCCCTTCTTGTGCGGGTACAGGGAAGATAACAGCATCCATTTTGATTGCAGATCAAATTGAGGAGACCTTGATGCATTTGTTTAAGAAGCAGAACGAGAAAAAGGTGACCTTGGTGGCACATCCCTACTTGAGTGCTTACTTTACCGAGGGGATCATTTCTCGACGCAATAGATGGTTTTTAAGATTGTTAAAATGGGTCAATGTCATTTCAGATTCGTCTTTGGCACTGAATGAGTATCAATTTCTAAATTCCAACGGTAATGCCATTCAGACTTAGAATTTCATACCAACATCAATACTGACAATTTGATTTCTAATGACGAGGGGATATTCGGGATTGGTTTGATTAATGATGTTAATCAGCCCTTTTTGCAGGCTGATACTGGAAAAAAACAGGGTGTTTATTCCTAATCGATATTCTATGCCTGTGCCTATGATTGCTGCAGTATCGAAAAAGTTAAATTTCGAGATGAATTCATAATCTTCGTTCAAGGCTTGTTCGAAAATTTTGAATTCAAGGATTAAGCCAACTTGAAAAAACAAACTAATGTCTAGAGCGATTTCATTGGTGAATAGCTTTAGAGATAAAGGAATCTGGAGATAATTAAGATCGTAGGACTCAAAGGGATTTGTGGGTGCGGTACCACCATCTTCTTCTTCTAGATTGATGTTAACCCTTTTGGGTAGATAAATTAAACCGGAACTTAAAAAGTAGGTGTCGGTAAGCGGATGATCTACAATGAGGCCGATCGACATTCTGGTGGCTGTTTTCCCTTGGAAAACCTCTAATTGATCTGACTTTAATGAGATCTTGTGCGATGAAAATAAGGGAGAAAATTTCAATCCAAGCTTGGTTTGCGAAAAGCAGGCCAGGGCTCCAACTAAGCTAAATGATAGGAAAAGAAGTGACTTTCTCATCGAAATTATGTTAATTTTCTACAAAAATAGTATTTATGAGGATATTATGTCTACTCTTTGTTTCTCTTTTATTAAATGGATGTCGTGAAGACCCCTGTCGTTCCCATCCCGAGAGAACGCCTGCGACGATAGAAATTGAAGTAAATAGGCTTGAAAAAAAATTATTTAAGGCTCAAAAGGTCAGGGATGTAGAAATATTTCTTCAAATCCATCAGCAAATGGCGGCACAGATGTTTCATCTCAATGATTATCCCGATGAAAAAATATTGGCTGAACGTATTTTTGAATTGGTCCAAAACGAGTTTATAGACACCCTATACGTCGAGGCGAATGAGACCTTTGATCAGCCCCTATTTGAAAAAACAATGAATATTTCTTTAGGGTGGTTGAAATATTATTTTCCTGAGATGACAGTTCCCAAAGTTCAAACCATGGTGAGTGGATTGTATAATGATTTAGCCATTTCTAAGGATCTCATAATTATTGGCCTAGATTTTTTTATTGGGGAGAAAGCGTCTTATCGGCCCAAAGAAGTCCCGCAGTATATCTTAAGAAGGTATGAGCCCAAGTATATGACTCCAACCATCCTGAAATTTTTCATTGCAGATTATTGTTCAAGTGGAGATGAAGAGACATTATTGTCTGAAATGATTGATTATGGGAAGATTTATTATTTGCTAGGAAGCATCATGCCCTGTACGCCGGATGATTTGATTTTAGGGTTTACAGCAAAGGAAATTCTAGATGTATACGCCTACCAAGAATTGATTTGGTCACGGATTATCGAAGAGGAATGGCTCTATGTGACAGATGAATTCACTAAGAAAAAAATGCTGGGAGAACGGCCAAAAACGATAGAATTGGGCGATGAATGCCCTGGAAGAGTTGGGGCTTGGATTGGGTGGCAAATTGTCAAATATTATATGGATGAGACTGGAAGCACCATGCAAGAATTGATGGCCAATCGCAATCATCATGAAATTTTTGCACAAAGCAAATATAAGCCTAAGAATAGGCGTTAATATTCCTTTAAAAAATCCAAAAAATAGTTGTAAATTGATCAACTTGATACGCTATTTAACCCTAGATTGTTAGCTTTGAAGTTTTCTTTTATTTTCTTTCTTATTCTTTGCTCATCGCTGGGTCAAGCACAACTGCTGAGATATCAAGTATTTAAGTCAAAGAAGGAAATAGGTACCATGACGGTCAGTCGGGTTAGTTCTTTGAGTGAAGTGATCTATGAAAACATAACTGAGGTGAGGTATAAAATTCTCATAGAGTTGGAGATCAAATACGTGTTGCAAGAGACTTTCGAGCAAGGTATCTTGATGCGAGGCCATGGATTTAGTAGTTTGAATGGGTCTAAGAAAATTACCTATGATATTGTCAAGAAAGAGGAGGGTTATTTACTAAGGTCTGAAGATATTCCCCAACGTATATCCTTTGAAAGGATTATGTATTCAGCCGCTAAAATTCATTTTGAAGAACCAAAAGATAGGCAGCCGGTATTTTCTCAACATTTTGCGACTTATTTGAATTTTAAAGAAATCAACCCTCATTATTACCTATTGACATCACCGCAAGGAGAGAACTATTATCGATATGAAAATGGGATTTGTACTGAGGTAACCGTAATTCGAGATTTTGGGACCCTATATTTCAATTTAATGCCCGAAAGCTATGTAATTGTAAATACGCCTGATTCATTAGTTAATAAATAAGACTCTCTAAACAAGCAAATTAGGGTTGAAAGTTTAAACGAGGGGTCAGTGGGGTAGCTGATTATTTCTCAAAAAAGGCATCTACAAAAGTTTTTTTATTGAATACCTGTAGGTGCTCCATTCCTTCTCCGACACCAATGTATTTTACAGGGATTTTAAATTGGTCAGAGATACCTATAACGACACCCCCTTTGGCGGTACCGTCCAATTTGGTCACGGCTAGGGCACTTACCTCCGTTGCTTTGGTAAATTCTGTCGCTTGAACAAAAGCATTTTGACCGGTATTGCCGTCCAAAACCAATAGGACCTCATGGGGAGCTTCGGGAACAAACTTCTTAATAACATTCTTAATCTTACCCAATTCATTCATGAGGTTTACCTTGGTATGTAACCTACCTGCAGTATCGATGATTACGACATCTGCACCTTCTTCTTTGGCTTGTTTGACCGCTTCATAGGCTACTGCAGACGGATCAGTATGCATGCCTTTCGAGACGACGGGTACGCCTACCCGTTCACCCCATAAAATAAGCTGATCCACAGCGGCGGCGCGAAAGGTATCTGCAGCACCTAAAATAACTTTTTTATCGAGGAATTTCAGCTGAGCCGCTAGTTTTCCGATGGTGGTGGTTTTGCCCACACCATTTACGCCAACGACCAAAATCACAAAGGGGCCTTCTACATTGGGGATTTCAAAAGAATCGAAATCAGTCGTATTATTTTCTGTGAGTAAACTCGCAATTTCAACACTTAAGATTTCGTTAAGTTCGGAAGTAGACACGTATTTATCTTTGGCTACGCGCGCTTCAATCTTAGCAATGATTTTTAGGGTTGTTTCGATGCCTACATCAGAATTAATGAGTACTTCTTCCAGATCATCGAGCACCGTATCATCGATACTAGATTTACCGATGACGGCTTTGCTCAACTTGTTTAGAAAGCTTTCTTTTGACTTTTCTAAACCTTTTTCTAAATTTTCTTGTTTCTTTTTTGAAAAAACATTCAATAATCCCATATCAAAATTCAGTTTGCGAACTTTTCGATAGAATTGAAAAAAAAGCCGACTATGCTGGTCGACCTATTCCCTACAAAAAGTTAGCCTATTTATTTAGCCAATGCCTTTTTTACGTCTGCTTCAGCAACCATTTCTTCTTTAAAAGAGTAAGCACCACTTGCAGTTTTTACAGTTCTAATGACTTTAGCGAATTTTGCGCCTCCCGGTTGTTTTAGCGTTGCTACTACTTTCTTTGCCATGACTATTTAATTTCCTTGTGGATAGTTTGTTTTCTTAGAATGGGATTGTATTTCTTTACCTCCAATCTTTCAGGGGTGTTTTTCCTATTTTTGGTAGTGATGTAGCGAGAGGTGCCCGGCTTGCCCGTAGCTTTGTGCTCCGTACATTCCATGATTACTTGTATTCTATTACCTTTTTTGGCCATCTTATCGTTTTTTATACTAATTTGTTACCGTTATCTCTTGCTTTTCTAAGCACAGCATTAATACCATTCTTGTTGATGGTACGAAGCGCCGTTGATGAAACTTTTAATGTGATCCATGTATCCTTCTCAGGGATGTAAAATCTTTTCTTATGCAGATTGGGGAGGAATTTTCTTTTGGTCTTGTTGTTGGCCTTAGAAACATTATTCCCGCTTCTTGCTCTCTTACCTGTAATATCACAAACTTTTGACATAATTTCACCCTTTTTAAAAACGGACTGCAAATATCACCATAATAGTTTTATTACCAAATGCTGAGCCCTCATTTTTAATTTATTTTGTTTTATAAGGGCAATTTTTGCATCCAGAGACACAACAAAACCCCCGTTTGAGATGGTATAAAGCGGTAAATACCATGAGCCCTTCTTTGTTAAAATAATAATCTGTCTTTTCTAAGGGAGGGGTTTCTGTCTTCTTTCCTTTATTTGATGTCAAGTTCTTATAAATCTAGTAATTTTGTAATAACCGCGGGACAAATGGTTTAGTTCCGCAAACAAAGATGAGAATTTATGATAGAAAGCACAACGAAGAGTGAAGAGCTTATGCGTCTTGAGGCACAGCACGGGGCGCACAATTACCATCCTTTACCTGTAGTTTTGGCCAAAGGGCTTGGAGCCAAGGTTTGGGATGTGGAAGATAAAGAATATTTTGATTTTCTATCAGCTTACTCGGCCGTGAATCAAGGCCATTGTCATCCAAAAATTTTAAACGCATTAACAGATCAGGCGTCGCGGTTGACTTTAACTTCGCGCGCATTTCACAACGATGTTCTTGGCGAATACGAGCAATTCATCACCACGTTATTTGGCTACGATAAAGTGTTACCGATGAATACAGGTGTAGAAGGAGGAGAAACCGCCAATAAGCTGGCGAGAAAGTGGGGATATGAACATAAAGGCATTCCCGAAAATCAAGCCAAAATTATCTTTGCACAGGGTAATTTTTGGGGGCGTACACTGGCGGCGATCAGCAGCTCAGATGATCCAGTGTCTTACAAGGGCTTCGGGCCTTACATGCCCGGCTATGAGCTTATTCCATATAATGATCTCCAAGCGCTTGAACAAAAGCTTCAAGATCCAACGGTGGCCGCTTTCATGGTTGAGCCCATTCAGGGAGAGGCCGGCGTCATAATGCCCGATGAGGGTTATCTTGCAGGTATTCGGGCCTTGTGTACTCAGTATAACGTCTTATTCATCGCGGATGAAGTACAAACGGGTATTGCTAGGACGGGTAAAATGTTAGCTTGTGATTATGAAGATGCAAGGCCCGATATTTTGATATTGGGAAAAGCCATTTCGGGAGGCGTACTTCCTGTATCAGCGATCTTAGCAGACGATGAGGTCATGCTGACCATCAAACCTGGAGAACATGGTTCTACTTATGGGGGTAATCCTTTGGCTTGCAAAGTGGCACAAGCCGCGTTAGAAGTTGTAGTGGATGAAAATCTAGCCAAAAAGTCTCAAGTCCTCGGAGATCTATTTCGTAAGGAATTAACCGATTTTATGGGGACCCAGGAAATGGTTCAAACGGTTCGAGGCAAAGGATTGCTAAACGCTTTGGTGATTAATGATACGGCAGAGAGCACTACCGCATGGGATCTTTGTGTAGTCCTAAAAGAAAATGGCTTATTGGCCAAACCTACGCATGGTAATATTATTCGGTTTGCACCTCCGCTGGTCATCACCGAGGACGAATTAAGCCATTGTTTAGAGATTATTAAGCAGACGATTACAGATTTTAATTTCGGTTAAATTTCCCGGCTTATAAGCGTATTAAGGCCCATAAATTGAGAGTGTTTACATGTTAATTAATTACGTTTTAGCACATAATGAACCTTTTTAACTTCACCCTGACTTACCAACAAGTGCTCATTATGGCGTTCGTTGGTGTTTTCGTTGGGATGGCCAAAACAGGGATTCACGGGACCGGTATGATAGCCGTCCCTTTATTGGCTATTGTTTTTGGTGGACGCGCTTCCAGTGGTATCATGTTGCCGATTCTTATTTTAGGAGATTTCATGGCCATTTATCATTACCATGGTGATGCCCAATGGAAGCATTTAAAGCGAGTGCTTCCTTTTGCTTTTATAGGGGTTTTATTGGGGACCAATATAGGGATATTTATCGATGATGCTATTTTTCGTCAAATAATGGCAGGTATTATTTTTTTGAGTGTTGGGGTCATGTTCTGGAATGAGAAGCAGCAAAGCCAAGTGACCTCTCAAAACTGGCCATTTACCGCTGGATTGGGAATAGCTGGGGGATTTACTACGATGGTAGGTAATTTGGCCGGTTCCGTCATGGCCATTTATTTATTGTCTTTGAACCTGTTAAAGAACCAATTTATTGGTACCGCAGCCTGGTTCTTTTTGATCATTAATCTGATTAAGGTGCCTTTCCATGTATACTGTTGGGAAACCATCACATGGGACTCGCTATTTTTGGATTTATTGGTATTGCCGTTTATTGCCTTAGGCGCTTTTTTGGGAATTCAAATCGTCAAGCGCATTCCAGAGCAAATTTATCGTCGATTTATTCTAGCGATGACCATTATTGCAGCCTTATTTATGATGTTTCAATCATAATTTATGCTCAACTCAATCGATTAATTATCTTTACAACTATGCTCCGAAGACCTAGAAGAAACCGTAAGACTGAAGGCATCAGATCCCTGACACGACAAACGCAGGTCACCACTGATGATCTGATATTTCCTTTATTCCTCATAGAAGGTTATAATAAGAAACAACAAGTAACATCTATGCCGGGTATTTATCGTTTGACCTCAGACTTAATGCTCAAAGAGATTGAATACTGTATGGGGTTGGGCATCAAGTCCTTTGATGTATTTCCAGTGGTATCACAAAAGGATAAAAACCCAGAGGCCAGTGCAGGGTATCACGAAAATTCCTTTTATTTAAAGATACTTAAAGAAATTAAAATAAGGTTACCCGAATCCCATATCATCACCGATATTGCCATGGATCCCTACAGCAGTGACGGACATGATGGCCTAGTGAAGGAGGGTAAAGTGCTCAACGATGCGACGTTGGAGATTTTGGGAAAAATGGCACTTGCACAGGCGGCAACAGGGATCGACATGATCGGTCCTTCTGATATGATGGATGGCCGCGTGGGCTATTTGCGTGAACTGCTCGATCAGCAGGGTTTCGAGGAAGTAGGGATTATGTCTTATACGGCCAAGTATGCCAGCGCTTTTTATGGGCCTTTTCGTGATGCGCTTGATTCAGCGCCCAAGTTTGGAGATAAAAAAACCTATCAAATGGACCCTGCCAACCGTGCGGAAGCCTTGGTAGAGGCGCAACTTGATTATGAAGAAGGGGCAGATATATTGATGGTTAAACCTGCCTTGGCTTATCTGGACATCATCAGTGATCTCAAAGAAAATTTTCCCCTTCCTATTGCGGCCTATAATGTGTCTGGAGAATATGCCATGGTCAAGGCAGCCGTACAAAATGGGTGGTTAGATGGTGAGCGGGCCATGGAAGAATCCTTGACCGCCATCAAGCGGGCAGGGGCCGACATTATCCTGACGTACTTTGCTAAAGAGTTCGCTGAGGGGCGGCGAGAGTGATTAATTTATTTGGTCAAAGACCCGTCTTAAAGACCACCTTCTCGGAAGCTGACTTAAGGACGCGGGACCGAAATAGAAATCAACAGTACTCCAGAGGTTTGTTAACACTTAATTGAGTGTTAATATTGCAGTGAGTGCTGTTTGGATTATTATGAAGCATGCTTATTTAAAGCCCCCATTGAATGGAAAATTAATCATTGATAAAGCTCAGGAAGGCCTCAAAGAAATATTTAAATAAGGGTTGGTAAAAAGAAAATCACAGCTGAGGCATAGGATCGGTATAAATATTTTCATAGAGCATTATATCAGGACTCTTAAACCCCCATTCCGATAAATAATCTTCCAAAGGATTCTTAGCTGAAAATACAAAAGATCCCACGGCGAAATCGTCGTCGCCATCCTGATCAAAGTCTGCTTTGGTTAAAATCAACCATTTTCCTAGATTGCTGAGCGGTAAGTATTCCATCTTGAATGCTGTGTTTTTTTTCGCTTGATTGCTCAAATAAATTAAAGAATAGCCGGGCGCTAGGTCTTCATCTGGAAAAAAGGCGGAGACTATGAAATCAATGTCGCCATCTTGATCAAAGTCACTGGAGATCACATTGGTGGCTCCAGGGATTGCCAGAAACTTAATTTTTTTAAATTGATATCCTCCCATATTCTGGAATAAGGTCAATCCGTGGTAAGGTTTTGTGACCATTGACAAATCTGCATTGTCACCATTGACTATTGCGATATCCAATAGGCCATCCTTGTTAAAATCAACCAGATCAAATCCACTTGAACCAAAAATAGCTGCTAAAGCAATCACTCTTTGAGCGTCAAATAACAGTGGTGCTTGCTGGGTCAGGATCCATAAGCCTTCTGTACCCTGTGAGGTCAAGACGATCAAGTCTTTTTTGCCATCATCGTTCATATCTCGAGCAATCACTTTAATAGTCCCAGGGATACTTAAAAGGGTTTTTTTAACTATCTCCTCCCCCTGGTTAACGAAGAGAGATAATTTACCTGTCTGATTCCCAAATTCACAAACTACGATTTCATTGTGCCCATCCCCATCTAAATCTTCATTTAGGGCAAATACAGGTCTTTGCAAATTATTCAATAATTGCTCTTTGACAGCGGCTTTAGAAAGAGAGGATAAGCTTCCTTTCGGCTCATCATGGGGGTGTATTTTCCCCATTTCTAGGAGTAGGGTCAGTGAGCCATCTTCGCTGATTTGTGAGATGGCGCTGTTGGACGTTGGATGAAATCCCGTTTGTTCTGTTTCTATATCGTAAGTATAAAGATTGCCATTGACAGTTCCCACCTTCATTGTTTGACCCTTTACAAAAATACTGGTCGTGAATGCCGGAGAAGTTGTATCAAGCACCAAAGGCTTGGGCTTAAACATCGCAGTCGTTTCAAGAGGAAATTGATAGTCATAAACTAAGGCCTCTGGAGCATTTTCAGAAACATACTCCACAATACGTTTCCAATGCGCAGTTGGGATCAGCTGTTCTTTGGGGTAAATTTTATGCATTAATGTATATTGCGAACCACTTGATACGTTATCAAGAGGATCGTAATTTGGAAATTTTATTCCCATTCTTGCTCCCATATTGGGCAGCACACTGGATAGCCAGATAGGTTTTGGGAGAGAAGTTACTTTTGGCACTAAATGGCATGAACCACAGTAATGATTGTAGTTAGCCTCTTTGTCATGTTTTGAACAGCTTGTGGTCCATAATACCAATGACCAAAAAAAGAAGTTTCGAGCGTGATTTAATACGATATAGGACCGCAAATGATTGGCGAACAAGGTTAATGGGTTACTGCAGCACTTGAGAAATAAGCTAACGTTGGTAAGTTTAAAATTCAAATAGAAGATTGTATTCTAAGAAGCCGTAAATATAACAAAACGAGTTTATTTAAAAGCGCTATGCTCTCTACAGATTTTTTCTTTTTTGTTGGATCAAAGATTATTTTTATACTGAGTATTTTCATAATGTGTGGTAACGTTAACTATATGAAAAGTAGGCGATTTCTAAGCACTGAATTTTCGGTTAAGCACAAAGTTTGATACGAGCCAAAAACCTCAATTTTACCAACATTTAGCCTGTTTTTTATATACATTGTTGTACCACGTTATTCTTTTATCCGATTATAATTTTTCAATATCTTTATGAGTAAACGGTGAGGCAAGGCGTATGCTTTATTTCCATTAATTCCTTCCATGGTTTCAGCAGCTACCATCGCATTGATAATGGCTTCCTCAACCGCCTGAACGGTAGCTTCAAAAACTGGCATTAGCTGATCATTAGCCATTGATTCAACTGTTGTAGTTTCATCTCGATCAAATGCATTTTCATTTGCAGTTGAGAAGGCTAAAAAAATATCTCCAGAACCATTGCTGCCACGTCCGCCCACAATGCCAACTCCTAATGGAATTCTTTGAGCAATTCTTTTTAATTGATGCGGCAAAAGAGGTACATCTGTCGCAACTGTTACTATAATAGAACCATCGCCTTCTTGTCTTCTTGATTTCGATGGCGCATTGAATATATAATTTAAAGTGTCTTTTAATTCAATTCCGACTTGAACACCTGCGATTGATAGGTTCCTTTTAGCTCCAAAATTAGATTGAACAATTGCTCCAACTGTATATGTTGAATCCTTAATTTTAAATACTCTTGAAGAAGTTCCTGTTCCTCCCTTAAAGCCCAAGCACATCATTCCTGTTCCTCCGCCAACATTACCTTCAGCAATCTTTCCGCCCGATGAATTATTTATCGCTTCTAAAACATTTTCTTCTTTAACGTGAAAACCGTAAATATCATTAAGGAATCCATCATAAGTTTCAGCTACCACAGGATACGTATACCACCCATCTTCTCCGCTATACCAATCCGTATCTAAATACCATTTCAATACCGCATCTCGAACAACTCCAACACTATTGGTATTAGTTATCATAATCGGTGTTTCTAAAAAACCGGATTCAGTTACCCAAGTTGTCCCTGTCATTTCTCCATTTCCATTAAGACTATATCAATTGGCATATACAGGACTAAATTTTTTGGCTTTCCCTCTTGGAAATATTGCAGTAACTCCAGTTCTTATAGGTCCCTTACCAATAATATTTTCCCCTTTTCCAGAAATTATAGTGCTATATCCTACTTCAACTCCTTCAACATCTGTAATAGCATTGAATTCTCCTGTTGTCCCAACAAACGGAACTCCTAATTCTCTTGCTCTTGGTTTTTGTCCGTAAGAATGTGAACAAATTATCATTACTAAAAAAACTGTAAATATTCTTTTCATATGGGTTAGTTTGTAATATGGCACAACGAGGAATTATACGTATTCCCTTTATTTTCCTTGTTTACGAAGTTAGAAAAATTTAAATGGGCAAAGGTATTTCGAATATTTTTCAAATGGGCCAAATTTACGCGCGAGCAAAGCTGAAGGATCCTGATAAGCTCCAGAACAGGATAGAATAAATTTATATTAGGCGACTAGGCTACAGCGTGGGCTCCATGTTTTTTCTCTATCTCTTTTATTTGGATTTTATGGGAAGGACCTAGGTAATTCAGCCAAAAAACTAGGAGAAGGTTATGAGTGAAGACTTAAATCAACGAGCACTCTAATGGGGTCTGTTTTTTATTGATATCGTTTATGATTAGAAAACTCTGACATAGCCGACATATGGTAAAGCAGGTATAACCGATCCGATTTCAGGTATAACGATCGCTCCAATGTCAAAAGAATTTTTCTTTGAAAGAATTCTTATGCCGTGAATACCAAAATAAAAGCTATTTGGAATCACATAGTTCTCCGAGAGCAGTGCAATACTTTTGCTAATTCTATGCGTTCCGGATATCATCATGACAGGATAATCTGATAATTCCTGATCTATTAGGCCATAGCCCGCTCCTATAGATAGGTTTGTTTCAGATTGTCCTAAGGTAAAAACACCATATCCCAAAGTTGCGGTTCCCTCATCAGCAAAGCCTGCCATGATAAATCCACCTCCCAAATGAATATTTTCTGAAAGATCAAAACCTACTTTAGGGGTAAGAAACCAAATTGGAGAACCTAAGACCGTTGAGATAAACTCCAAACCCCCACCAATTGATATGTTTTTCGTAACACCATAGTTCACAAAGTTTGTGGTAACTAGTATGTTTTGATAATATCCTTTCCCTTTTTTTATAGGGATTCCGGTTGGTCCAAAAAAATATCTTGTATCATGTGGATTAGCAAATTCAAATCTCCCTTCATAATCATAATTCTCCAATGAATGTATATTTGAGGCAATCAAATTCATCTCTCCATTTACCGTCTTTAAGAGGATTCTTCCATCGCCTTGTTTTAATAAAACTCCCTTATAATCATCCCCATTTTTCATTTTAATGATTACCATCTGATCTTGTTTTAGTGTATCTGTTTGAGAAAATACATTGTTGAAAGAATAAATTAACAAGCCAATGAGTATGATTTTAGATAGTAGGGTATACATTTTTTTATGGTTATCAACGTTCTGTGTATAGAGCGTATCCCAAAGGTTATGCACTATACACCTTGTTGTGGCTAGTTTTTCTTTCTTATGATTTTCACAATTCGGTTAAGTGTAATCTCCGATAAATTCCATTCATAACCTTCAAAATCGGTAGTGTTGATAAATTGAACAACTACCGCATCAATATCTTTTTGATATTCCGCAAGACTTTGATATCGAACGACTAAACCTCCGTGATTATATTCATAGGGATAGATTTATTGTTCTCCTTCTTCAAATACAGAATCATCATTTAAAGCTCTTAAAAATGTGCCAACATCCCATATTCACGAGCCTTAAAATCTTCCTCATAACCCACATAATATCTACTCATAACATCATGTAAATTAACATCTGTAATTTAAAAGAAGATATTCTTGCGTTTTAAAGGTTCCAATATTTTCTCTTTGATATAATCATTATGGCTGTAACCTAAGACATAGTCCATGATCCTACGAAGCAATAAATAATTGGTGTTGGAATATTCATATCCTTCATCTGGGTCAAAGCTGGCCGACAGATCTAAGGCAAAGTCGAGGGCATTTTGACAATTTCCCTGTTCGTCTAACCAGTAGGATGGATTATCTTTATAATGAGGAATCCCAGGTCGATGTTGAACCATCATTTTTATAAAGTGATTTCTTCGGCATTTTCTATTCTTCCTTTTAGATCTGGTAGGTAATCTGTTAGAGGTTTATCAAAAAACAAACGCTTTTCTTTGACCAATTTAGTAGATGCTATAGCGGTATATAACTTGCTAATACTGGCAATTTTGAATAGTGAATTTGGATCGGATGGTATTTTGTTATCTCTATCTTTCCATCCACTTGTGTAAAATGCTGGTGGTTTCTCTCCTTGGTCCACATAAACAATAGGATTCTAATTATTAAGGTCTTTGTCTTCTTAGTCATAAATCCCGGAATAACAGCTTTTTAAATTAGCTACAACGAGGAAATATAAGTATTACATTTATTCCCCTTGTGTACGAAGTTAGAAAAATTTAAATCGGCATAGGTATTTTGAATATTTTTCAAATAGATCAAAGTTACGTACGTATAAATTTGAGTGGTCTTGATATGCCCTAAAAAAGATATTAACCCTAAAATAAGCTATTAAAAGGAATGAAAAGCCCTTTAATTTTAGCTTTCTTTATGTTGTTATAAATTTTCCATTAACTCCATTGGAGACAAAATCCCAATAGGTTGATGAGGACTCCCCAATTGATATCTCTTGTATTGATGTCTGCGCTGTATATATTGGCTGGTATCAGCCATTTTATCCAACCTGGATTCTTTCTTAAAATCACACCTAAATGGGTGCCCTATCCAGAGCTCACGAATTTTGTAGTGGGTGCTGTTGAGGTATTACTGGGTTTGTTTTTGTGGGTAGGTGCGCTCCGCTCTTATGCGGCGATAGGCGTTATCCTATTATTGCTAGCCGTTTTTCCAGCAAATGTGTACCATTTCCAAAAAGCCCGAAGAAAACGGCAACAAGTAGTGGCGACGGCCATCAGGCTCCCATTTCAGGCTTTATTGATATACTGGGCATATACTTTTGTTTGAAGAAAAAGATGGGGTTCTTTTGCGCATTACAGTGAAAACAAAGGCGCCCTTAGATTAATACATTCTTTGATTGAAAAGGAGTCATTACTGCCAAATACTATTAAATGTGGTATTTTAGTTTCTTAATCAATTTAAATGTTGCACAAAATAAGACGAAAGTTATTAAAAATAGGACTAGGCCTGCTCTTACTCATTGCAATGGCTTGGGCAGGATTAAGAATTTTTTTTCATCTCAAGGAGATTCCCATTTATGATGCTCGGCTGACCTATAACTTTATTTTTCACTCAGATCGACCACTGAAGCAATATAAAAATCTAGCCCAAAAACTAGGCTATACTTCATCGGATAAGTTACTGATTATTCATGCTGATGATTTAGGCTTAGCGAAATCAGTGAACCAAGCGTCTTTTGATGCACTCTCAAAGGGATTTGTCAATTCAGCCAGTGTCATGATGCCTTCGCCTTTCGCCAAAGAAGTGTCCGCTTATTATAAGTCCCATCCGCAGATTGATTTGGGCTTACATTTGACTTTTACCGCAGAATGGGCGGGTTACAAATGGCCAGGTGTCGCATCCGCTGATAAGATCGGGAGTCTTCTAGACGATGAAGGCTTTCTGCATCAAAAGAAAGTAACGGTAATCAAAGAGGGGATTAATGCTGAAATAAGGGCCGAACTGCAAGCTCAAATTGACTACGCCCGGGCTTTGGGTATATCGCCGACCCACATGGACAGCCATGAAGGTACCTTATTTTTTGCCCCCACATTTTTTCGAACGTACATAGAAGTTGGGCATCAAAATAGAATACCTGTATTTGTGCCGAAGCTTTTGGCACCGCATTTTGATGAACACTTTCCTTTGCCCCCACAGGTAGTATTGGTAGATCAAATGTTTATGGCCTTAAATGGAACAGAATTAGATGCGATGGAGGCATATTATGAGGAGGTCCTTTCATCTATCAAACCGGGTTTGAATCAGCTATTGATTCATTTGGCATTTGATGATGAGGAGATGAGAAAAATCACCAAAGGCCGAGAAGCTTATGGAGCCAAATGGCGCGCAAAAGATTATCAAGTCGTATCCAGTACAAAATTTCAAGATTTACTTAAAAAAAACGAGATCAAGTTGATCCAATGGCGAGATATACAAGCGGTTTTATATCCCGATAATCGTCCCTAAAAAAGCAAGAGATTTCAAGCGTCGTTTACAATACGGTATTTTTTGTTGGTTTAAATTTGAATCTCTGTAAAAAGAATCATCTCTTAGGGATTTGGAGGTAAAGTCTTTCAACTTGATTCCGAGCCCAGGCCGTTTTTCTTAAAAAAGTCAGACTGGATTTGATCGATGGATCGTTTTTAAAACAATTGATATTGATCTTCAAAGCCATTTTTTCCCATCCATGATGCTTGACTAGGGCTTCTAGTACATCAGCGAGCTTGACACCTTGTAAAGGATTATTGGGTTGCTCAGGTTTTGGGTTATTGGGCAGATTTTTATTTTTAATAAAGAAGCCCTCGGACGGGTACTTTAAATTTTTCTTTTTGAGGTACATGCTTCCCTTGATGATTCGAGCCCACAGAATAGAAAAAGAAGCTCAGGTTCTTCGTTCAAAACAAATCTTCTTCGCGCTCTAGCATGAGAATAGAGGCTTGAGAGACGATGAAATATTTTTCTTTTTCATAGGTCACTTCGAAAGCCCCGTTTTGAAGGAAGATGGCTTTATCCCCTTCTTTGGCTTGCAGCGGTACATATTTCATTTGGTCTTCTTCTTGTTTCCAAGCATCATCTTCATCCATAGGTAGGGGAATTGGATATCCAGGCCCAACTTTTACAATGAAACCCGTTTGAATTTTTTCCTTTTCTCTTACGCCTGGGGGAAGCAAAATGCCACTGGTCGTTTTGTCTGATTCTTTCAAAGGTTTGATTAATACGCGATCTCCGACGATAATCAATTTTTTTAATTTATTTTCAGCAGTTAATTCCATAGGTTATTATAAAGGTAAAAAGTAGCTTTTTAGTTCGCAAATAAATTAGGAGAAGATGGATCCGCTTCTTCATCGGTCGCCCTAGAGATTATCCTGGGATCCAATTGTTTGGTGGATTTAGCACCTAGTTTTTTAAGACTTTCTGCTCGATTGACCAAGTTCCCTTTACCTTCACTTAGCTTTTTCATGGCTTCTTCATAATTGGATTGCGTTGTTTTTAGATTACTACCCACCTTGATGAGGTCATCAGTAAAAGCGCTGAATTTATCGTACATGGCACCCGCTTGTCGTGCGATTTCTATCGCATTTTTAGTCTGAGAATCTTGTTTCCAGATATAAGAAATCGTCCTGAGAGTGGCCAATAAGGTACTTGTAGAGACCAATACAATGTTTTTGTCCAAAGCTTTTTCATAAAGCTGATTGTCCTGTTGCAGTGCAATCAAGAGTGCGGGTTCGTTAGCCACAAACATCATCACATAATCAGGTTGTTTAATTTGATGGATGTTTTGGTAGTTTCGAGCACTCAAGGTTTTGATATGAGTGAGTATGCTGTCCATGTGAAGCTTGAGCTGCTCCACCTTTTTTTCCTTCACCTCCTCTTCGATGTATCGGTTGTAGGCGGTTAAAGAAACTTTGGAATCAATCACCAAGCACTTATTGTCTGGAAGCTTGAGTATATAATCCAATCGTTGATTACTGCCATCTTCTGCTTTTAAATTGTGTTCTTTGAAATAATGCACATTTTTTGTGAGACCTACTTTTTCCAAAATGGACTCCAGTAAAATCTCACCCCAATTTCCTTGTGCTTTGGCATCTCCTTTCAATGCTCGGGTAAGATTTTCGGTTTCCGCACTCATTTGCTTATTTAGAGCAGTCATATTTTTCAATTGCTCACGCAGTGCCGTATTCCATTGGATACTTTCTTTATTGTTTTCAGTGACCTGCTGCTCAAATTTTTGAATGCGTTCTTTTAAAGGAGTGAGAATTTCACCTAAATTATTTTTATTTTGATCGGTGAATTTTTTTGATTTTTCTTCAAAAATTTCATTGGCAAGGTTTTTAAATTCCAATGAAAATTTACTTTGTATTTCACCTACTTCTTTTTTTTGTGTCTCTAATTTTTCTTTAAGATTTGAGAAATTGGCGGAAAGGGTCGCTTTTTCAGTATTCAAATTATCTGCTTTTGCGCGCTCCTCTTGCAACAATTCATTGGCTCGAGTCAAATCTTTCTCTAGCGATGCCGTACGGTCTTGCTCCATAATGAGCTGAATTTGCACTTTTTGGACCTCTGGAGCAGATTTTTTATGCCTGACCAACGCAACCAAATAGCCAATGGCGGCGCCTGAAACTATTCCCATTAACAAAAACCAAATCATATTATACTCCATAGTTCAAATTTATAGCTAACTCTAGAATCTTGTCTGCAGATATCCAAATAATTCCATGGACCATGCTACACCCACATGGACCATAACGCCTCCCCAGATGTTCTTATTTTTAAGGGCGAAGATACCCAAGACATAACCTCCAAATATGGAACTAAGTGTTTCGGTGACAGGTTTCCCAAAATGCAAAAAGCAATAAGTAGCAACCATAGGTAGGATACTATAAGGTCCAAAATATTTAACAAAGGCATAAATTAAAAACCCTCTAAAAATAAATTCTACGGTAATAAAACTAGTAGCATAGGTCGTTTCATAAATAAAAACAGAGACCCATGTCGGCACCTGATGATGGGCAGCAAAAGACGTGCCATGGATTATCTTATAACGAGGATAATAGGATTGAAGATCACCAAAAAAAGAGCCAATAATGATGAAAATAAGGGCAATTCCCAATAGAGTTAAATAAGGACTCATATTAAATTTACGAAAGGTAAAACCGTAAAAATGAACCAAAGATGTGTCGAAAGTCAAATAAAAAGTGCCAAAAAGGACAAGTACCATTGTCAACTTCATGGCCCAATTAATACTTGATCTAAGGAGGAACCAATCTTCGGGCGCTAGGGCCCATTGCATCAAAAGGCCCCAATGAATACCTCTTGAGAGGCCGATAATTAAAAAACCCAAGAGGAAGGTGACCCAAAATCGAGGATCTTTTTGCCATTTGCTGGCTTTTCCAAAGAAATTGAGAAGCAAGGCAGTGACCAGAAAAGGAAAACCTTGAAAAAGAGACATTATCAGGGATCTTAACCCAAGATTTGAGAGGGTCTTGATATATTTGGCCTCAAAGTCAAGTGTATAATTGATAGTGATGAAAATAAGTAAGAAGCATAAAATACTTGCATACAGTTTCAAATCAAAATATTTACGCAGATAGTTGATAATATATTGATACAATGATTTCATAAAGACCTTAAATATATGTGCTTGATTGTATTTGCTCACCATGCCCACCCCAAATACCCATTTATTTTATTGGCCAATCGAGATGAGTATCATGAAAGGCCCACTCAGCAGATGGGTTTTTGGGAGGAAGAACTGGATCTTATTGGAGGACGGGATTTGCGCGCAGGGGGTACGTGGCTGGCCATGAATAAGTCGGGAGACTTTGCTGTGGTCACCAACGTTAGAGCATCTGCCTTACAACTGAATGCCAAAAGTAGGGGCCATTTGCCAGTAGATTTTTTGAAGTCTCCTCAAACAAATCAATCGTTTATGCGAGGATTACAAGCTCAGGCGATCAACTATAATGCATTTAATCTTTTGACCAGAAAAGGGGGTGCTTTACTCCATTTCAATAATCAATTGGGGATCATCAATCAGGTACCCGCAGGGATACATGGATTGTGCAATGCCAGTTTGAATACCTCATGGCCCAAATTAGATCAATTAAAAACCCGTTTTAAGGCTTCTCTTGATAAGAATGTTGACAATGTAGCGTTACTAAACTTAATGATGGATAAACAAATGGCTGAGGATAAATTCCTCCCTGGGACGGGAATAACGCAAGAGATGGAGCGTGCCTTATCTTCTATTTTTATCAATTTTCCAACGTGTGGCACTCGAAGTACGACCTTAATCACCATAGACAACGAGGGTGTGGTCGACCTGACAGAAATCACCCATCATCCCAAACGAAAGGGCAATCAAAAGCATTTTAACTTTAAAATAGCATGAACAAGTTACTCAAAGGGGTTTTTATTGGGCTGATATTTTTTCAACACTGTAATCAAGACAAAGTACAGCCAGCTCTTTTAGAGGGTGTGATTGCGGGAGCAACTTACCGCTATCAGTATGGGCGTGCTAAGCCAGTCGCAACCACGGATGTATATGATATCCTCCTGTTCAGTGAAAATCAAATTGAAGAGGAGCCATGCCTCATTACCTTTTCTCCAAGGGGCTATATTTCCTTTCAGTTCCCCTTTAAGGAAGGCTTTTATCAAGTCCCCTCAGATGTTTCTATCACCTTTCATCAGCCAGGAGTCACTGATGAAAGTTATCAAGCCACTTCTGGTTTTATTGAAGTGTTGGGTGTTAACCTGGGCCGAATCAACGCCTATATGGAAGCGGATTACGACTCCCTTAATAGAGTTGGGGGGACCTTCATCCTAGATAATTGCTATTAATTTTGAACAATTTAATTTTTATGGGGATCATGAAGTTATCGGCGCAGGCTCATAGTCTTCAATCGGTAAGCAGCTGCAAACTAAATTCCGATCACCAAAAGCACTATCAATTCTGCTTACAGTAGGCCAAAATTTGTAGAATCGTTGTCCTGCCATTGGAAATACTGCTTTTTCTCGGGTATAGGGACGTTCCCATGACTCATCTAGGACAATTCTTTGCGTATGGGGAGCATTTTTAAGCACATTGTCCTTGGCATCAACCAAACCGCTTTCAATTTCGGCGATCTCAAAGCGAAGGGAAATCATGACGTCACAAAATTGATCTAATTCTTTTTTAGTTTCACTTTCTGTGGGCTCGATCATCATCGTGCCCGCAACAGGAAAAGACACCGTGGGGGCATGATAGCCATAATCCATTAATCTTTTGGCAATATCCTCTACTTCGATACCCACCTCTTTGAAACGTCTACAATCAATGATCAGTTCATGCGCATTGCGATCATTATTTCCTTTGTAAAGGACGGGATAATGGTCAGCCAATCTTTTTCCTATATAATTGGCATTAAGAATGGCCATCTCGGTAGCTGCCGTTAAGCCTTCACTTCCCATCATCGCAATGTAGGCATGAGAGATGGGCAAAATGCTCGCACTCCCAAACTTTGCAGCAGATATTGATTTGATACTTTTTTCCCCATGATAAGGTAAAAACGGTACCAAGTGTTGGGCGACACCAATGGGACCCATTCCGGGGCCTCCTCCTCCATGAGGAATACAGAAAGTCTTATGCAAATTGAGATGGCAGACGTCCGCACCAATCATGCCGGGTGAGGTGAGTCCTACCTGCGCGTTCATGTTGGCACCGTCCATATAAACCTGACCGCCATGCTCATGTATCAAGGCACAGATCTCTATGATCGCCTGCTCAAAAACACCGTGAGTAGAAGGATAAGTGACCATGAGCGCGGCAAGGTTTTGACTATGCTCAATGACTTTGTCTTTTAAATCAACCAAGTCAATATTCCCTTCAGGATCACATTTGACAATTACCACTTGCATGCCTGCCATCACAGCACTGGCTGGATTGGTTCCGTGAGCAGAAGAAGGGATTAAAGTAATTTTTCTCTGCGAATCACCATTATTGAGGTGGTATTGGCGAATGACCATCAGACCAGCGTATTCACCTTGAGCACCACTGTTTGGTTGGAAAGAAACGCCCGCAAAGCCGGTGATTTCTGACAACCACGCATGTAATTCTTCGATTAGATGATGGTAGCCTTGAGTTTGATTTTCAGGGGCGAAAGGGTGGATTTGACCAAACTCTGGCCAGGTTACCGGTAGCATCTCGGTGGTGGCATTTAGTTTCATGGTACACGATCCCAAAGAAATCATGGAATGAACCAATGAAAGGTCTTTATTTTCCAAACGCTTCATATAGCGTAACATTTCATGTTCAGAATGGTAGTTGTTAAAGACCTCATGATTTAAAAAAACTTGTTTCCTTCGAAGTTTACCATCAATAGATACTTCTATTGATCTTTCAACCAAAGGGATACTCTTTCCCATCGATTGGGCAATTATTGTGAGTACTGAAATCACATCTGCTTGGTCATGGGTTTCGTCAAAGGAAACAGTTACATTATTTTGTTGATGATACCGGAAATTCAGGTGTTGTGCCTCGGCAAGGGCACGTAATTTTTTAGCGTCACCGACTGCAAAATAAACAGTATCAAAGAAGGCATTTTGTTGCGTGGTAATGCCAAGTTCATGAAGTCCTTTTTCGAAAGATTTGGCTAAGCCATGTATTTTAAACGCAATTTTTTTGAGCCCTTCAGGCCCATGATACACCGCATACATACCCGCCATAACCGCTAAGAGGACTTGTGCAGTACAAATGTTGGAGGTAGCCTTTTCTCTTCTGATGTGTTGTTCTCTTGTTTGCAAAGCCATTCGGTAAGCCCTATTGCCTTCGCAATCTTTTGAAATGCCAATGATTCTTCCTGGGACGTTTCTTTTATAAACTTCCTTGGTAGCAAAAAAAGCCGCATGAGGCCCTCCAAAACCCATAGGTATCCCCAGCCGTTGTGAAGTGCCGATGACTACGTCGGCCCCCCATGCTCCTGGTGGGGTAAATAAGGTTAATGCCAAGAGGTCGGTACTGACGGCAATCTTAACGTCATGAGACTTGGCTTTTTCACTAAAGTCCTGCCAGTCCATCAATCTACCTTCATTGTTTGGATATTGTACATAAACACCAAATACGTTAGGGTCTGATAAATCTGCCTGAGATAAGTCCAAACATTCTATATCGATGTCAATGGGTGTCATTCTTGTGGTCAAAACTTCGAGAGTCTGTGGAAAAACACTTTGGTCTACCAAAAGTTTGTTGGCTTCTCTTTTATGCCTTGGTCTTGTTTGCAAAAGCATCGAAATCGCCTCTGCGGCAGCCGTGGCCTCGTCCAAAAGTGATGCATTGGCGATTTCCATACCCGTCAGCTCGATAACCACTGTTTGGAAGTTGATCAGGGCTTCCAGTCGTCCTTGAGCGATTTCAGCTTGATAAGGCGTGTAAGCCGTATACCAACCTGGGTTTTCCAGTATGTTTCGTTGAATGACAGGGGGAACAATGGTATCATAATAACCCTGGCCAATAAAGGAATTGGCCACAGTATTTTTTTGAGCCGTTATTTTCAGATCTTTGATGTAGTCGTATTCACTTTTGGCAGCGGGTAAGTCTAAGTTATTTTTAGACCGTATGGATGAGGGAAGGGTTTGCGCAATTAAGGTTTCCATGGAGTTTACTCCAATAGCCGCTAACATTTCCTCCGTTTCCTTCTGTGAAGGACTGTTGTGTCGATACTGAAAAGAATCTCGGTGGTTTAAATCAATGATCATTTTTTCGATAAATTAGGCCTTTTCTTTAATTTTTTACAAATTTAAATTTAGAACACTTTTTTTGGTTAAAAAGTGCGCTGATTTTTGATATACGGCTCCGTGCATTTCCCTCAATAAAAAAAATACAATATGCTGAAATTTAAAATAAATAGTACCAATATTTTTAGAAAAAAAATGAATGTCAACGGAGCTTTTAAATGAAAGAGGGAATTAGGTATGTTCCTGAAGGTAATCCCTCTCATTTAGTTGTAAATTTACGGTGAGTATGATAAAAGAAAGACCCTATGAGTGAAACTTATTTGATTAAGGCTGGAACCCTTGTAAATGAAGGAAGGGTTTCGCATCAGGATGTATTGATAAGAAATGAGTATATTGAGCAGGTCGGGGAATCCTTGGAGCCCAAGATTAATTATAAGGAGATCAATGCAGCAGGGAAACATTTATTTCCAGGAGTGATCGATGACCAGGTGCACTTCAGAGAGCCGGGACTCACTCAGAAGGGGGAGATTTATACGGAAGCCAAAGCTGCCGTGGCAGGAGGCGTGACCTCCTTTATGGAGATGCCTAATGTACAACCCCAAACATTGACTCAATCCTTACTGGAAGAAAAATATGAAATAGGAAGAAAAAGAAGTTTGGCCAACTTTTCATTTTATATGGGCGCGTCGAATGAAAATTTAGAGGAGGTAATGAAAACAGATCCTCGACAGGTTTGTGGGGTTAAGGTTTTCATGGGCTCTTCCACTGGAGAAATGTTGGTGGATGACACTCAGACCTTGGAACGCATTTTCAGTCGAGTGTCTATGTTGATTGCTACACATTGTGAGGATGAACTGACGATCAGAACCAATATGGCACATGCCCTTCAAAAATACGGTCAAGAGATCCCCTTTGAACAACATCCCATCATTCGATCAGCAGAGGCGTGCTATCTTTCGTCATCACGTGCGGTCAGTTTAGCAAAAAAATATGGGACCCGGCTCCATGTCCTCCACATATCTACTGGTAAGGAGTTGACCTTGTTTGATAATGATACGCCGTTGTCAGCCAAGAAGATTACTGCAGAAGCGTGTATTCATCACCTTTGGTTCAGTGATGAAGATTATCAGCAAAAAGGGGCATTAATTAAGTGGAATCCTGCCGTAAAGACATCCAAAGATAGGGCCCAAATATGGGATGGCCTCTTGGCGAACAAAATTGATGTGATTGCAACAGATCATGCTCCCCATACACGACAAGAAAAGAATCAGATATATACGAATGCACCTTCAGGAGGACCATTGATTCAACACAGTTTGGTGGCCATTTTGGAATTTTATCATCAAGCGAAAATTTCATTGGAGCAAATTGCTGAAAAAATGAGTCATGCGGTAGCTATTTGTTACAAAGTGCAGCAAAGAGGCTTCATTCGTGAAGGTTATTTTGCGGATTTGGCACTAGTGGATTTGAATCGCCCTTGGCGAGTGGGCCCGAATAACATAATTGCCAAATGTGGTTGGAGCCCATTTGAGGGTGCTTTGTTCCGTTCTCAAGTAGAAAAAACTTTTGTGTCTGGACACCTTGCTTATGACGCCGGACAGTTCGATGAGAAAATAAAAGGCAAGCGACTATCTTTTAATCCTTAAAACATTTAATATTTATCGTAAAAGATTAAATTTGCCTTCTTTTATAAATGGTGGTTGTAGTTCAGTTGGTTAGAACGCCTGATTGTGGTTCAGGAGGT
>CAJXAT010000012.1 GCA_913050055.1 uncultured Flammeovirgaceae bacterium
TGATCAAAATAGGGGTATTTATTTTATCAACAAAAAATATGGGAGAATTTTCAATGTATCTCAACGGATATTCCCATAAAGTCCCACCAATACGACTTTGAGTGCGTTCATACTGAAACATCCTGCTTAAGCCTGTCCACCATCTGATGCCTCCATAGGCACTGATCATGTTGGGTACGGGTGCACCGGCTTCTGCGCATTTGAATAAATCTGTTTTTGTCACGATATGAGCAATTTGATAGCCCCCCCAACTATGTCCTTGGATGCCGATGTGATCGGGATCTACAAATCCTTGATCAATGAGAGAGGTTACCCCTGGAATTACACTGTTATAAGCACTCTCACCCGGATATCCTGTCCGGTAATGAATATTTGGATTGAAGATAAGATAACCCCTTGATGCATAAAAGCTGTAATTAATGGTAGATCTACCTGGATTAGGGGCATGGTGTCTATATAAGTTGTCTGAACTTTGCTCGTAGAAGTTGACGATCATGGGATATTTTTTAGATGGGTCAAAGTTCTCAGGTTTGATGAGTAATCCTTCAAGTGGTTGACCGTCCAGAGAAGTCCAGTGGTAGAGTTCAGCGGTCCCCCAATTATAGGTATTCTGCTGAGGATTTGCCTGGCTGATGGTATTTATTTTTTTGAAGGAACGGGTACTTTTAATATCTGGAAAAGTACTGAAGTTTGCTTGGGTAAAGATCAGTTCTTTTCCTTCTTGGGCTTGCTGTATACTGCGATATTGAGAGGGACCTGAGCTCAACATGCTCAACCGTGCACCGGGGCTGTATTTTAAGGAATAGATTCCTTCTGTTTTATCCACTTCATTGAAGGCATGAAGAAGCAATGTTTGATTTTTTTCAATGAATCGTTCCTCCTTTTTTAATTTTATGTATCTGTATTTTTGTTGATTTTTACGACCCTCAGGAGTAATGCGTATGGATTTGAGTATGCCTTCAGGATCAACTTCCCAGATATCATATCGATCATAGATCAACATTTTTTTATCATCTTGACTCCAGCTCATCAGGCCGTAGGCACGTGGCATATTGGGCGTATCATGCTCCTCATTAAAAAAATCAACTGCCGTATGATCAGTGATTTTGTTGATTTGATCCTTCAAAAACGAATAAGTAAACCATGCGGAATCCATCGGATCATACCAATAGGCATAATTGCCTAAGGGTGACATTTTAGGTCGGGCATGAATTTTTTCAGCAATTTTTTCTGAAGTTCCTGCAGTCGTGCGGAGGGCATAGATGTCGGCAGGACTTGGAGATCCTTCCCAAGAAATAGATTTAAGATAAGGTTTTTCATTGTAGCCGATCAGATGAACACCATTGCCTTCATCACTTTTATCAACGTGGGGGATATTTTCAGTACCCAAAGGCATGAATTTTTTGGAAGTCAAATCATAAGCACTCAAAAAAGAGGCCTTTTGATCTTTTTCCTTCTCAATTTCTTGTTGCGTATAAAGCCTCTCATCTCTGTACGTCCATACCTCAACTTTTACAATTTCATGTTCGAGTAGGGAGGTATCCGCCTGCAGGACAGGCAATGATTTTCCAAAATAGAGTATCGATCCGTTTTTAGAAAACTCAAGGGGAGTATGCTCGCTGACCAAATAGGTTTTTTCAAGATACTCATCCCTAGCCGTAAGAATAGTCTCGGCCGTATCATCGCCTATGGACCATAAGTGAAGGTTAAAATATCTATTTAATGATTGGGTCGTATCAAGATCTGAAACAAAGCTTAAGTGCTGCCCGTCTTCATCCCATTTCAGGGATTTAAAAATCCCTTTTGATGCATAGATCGACTGAATAGACTGCTTTTGCGTATCAAAGACATATACGCCGGATTGAAATTCAGCATCCTCTCCAGAGGAGGTAAATGCAATTTTCCCCCCTTTTTCAGATAAGGTGTATTCCTTCACAAAAGGGTATTTATAACGGGCGGTATCGATGAGGTTTCCGATGATGAGTTCATAACCCGTCTTCTTACTGATTTTTTTTGCTTTTTTCAGTGAAGTATCTTGAGGGGTTTTGTGCTGATAAACCAGCCAATCAGACCATTTTTTAGGGATTTTATAGGAGATGAGATGTGGGATTTTAGATAACGTCTCTGTATTTACATTATAAATACCGAGTGTATCAAAGGGAAGATCTTCTTCTTTGGTTTTGATACGTTTGAGTTGATTGACGTCATCTATAGCGGGTTGTATATTGAAAAAGAGATGGGTGCCATCAAAACTGAATTTAGGGTTTGTACCTCTGGGATAGGAGCGTACTTCTGCGCCTTCAAAGTCTGATAATTTGACGAGGGGATCAGAAATGCTGTTTTTTTCTAGGGCATAAGTAATCCATTTCCCATCATTACTGATGGATTGTTTTTTAATAAACTGCCAAGTGTCATAAGCGGTATGATCAAGTATTTTTTTCTGCGCTTTGAGTTCTGTGATAAGGGCAAGAGTGATGAAAATCAAACCTAGGCTGAATCGTTGTGCGTTCATATTGAATAATTTTTTGAAAAGCATAATCTAACCATTTGATCCCAATATAGGTAACAAGTCTATATCAATGGTTGAGGAGTGTGATGAGCTGAGGGTTTCAATAAGGTCAGGTCTCTACGATGCTTCATGGGAGGTAGTTATTGTGAATATTCATTATATTGCCTTTAGGCTAAACTGAAGTATATGAAGGCGTTGAATTTGATTTTTGTGACAGTTATTATTTGGAGTTGTCAACCCAAATCTCGACAATTTGATTTAATCATAAGAAATGCCATGATCTATGATGGATCTGGGAATACCCCTTATGCGGGAGATTTGGCAGTTTCTGGGGATACGATTGCTGCGATGGGGGATTTATCTAGAGATCTAGGGAACGTTGAATTTGATGCAAAAGATCTGTCCGTGGCACCGGGTTTCATTAACATGTTAAGCTGGGCCAATGAGACCTTGATCGAGGATGGCAGGTCTCAGAGTGACCTCAGGCAGGGAGTAACTCTTGAAGTTTTGGGTGAAGGTTCCAGCATGGGGCCTTGGAGTGATCAAATGATCGAAGAAGAGGAATCAGCCCAAGGGAACATTAAATATGACGTTGAGTGGCAAACATTGGGAGGCTATATGGAGTATATGGAATCTCGGGGAGTGGCGACGAACCTTGCCTCTTTTGTTGGAAATGCAACGTTGAGAAGGTATGTCATGGGCTATGATCAGCGCACGGCGACATCTGAAGAAATGGAAGAAATGACTAATTTGTTGGATCGAGAGATGGCCATGGGAGCCATGGGTATCTCCTCTTCTTTACTTTATGCACCTAGTCGCTATGCCAATACGGCAGAATTGATTGCCCTTTCCAAAACAGCCGCTAAACATGGGGGTATGTATATTTCCCATATCCGGGATGAAGGGGAGTACTTGTTGGAATCCATCGAAGAGCTCATCGCGATAGCCAAGGAAGCGGATATTGCTGCTGAGATCTATCATTTGAAAGCTTCTGGAAAGGCCTATTGGCCCAAATTAGATACTGCCTTTGACTTGATCGAGTCGGCTCGAGCGGAAGGATTGAAGATCACGGCAGATATTTATACCTACCCCGCCTCGTCTACTGGATTACATGTCCAATTGCCTGAGTGGGTGAGGGAAGGGGGCATACCTAAAACCATAGAAAGATTGGCTGATAAATCCCTACGTAAGAAGATTTTAAAAGACATTAAGTTTGAATACGGGCCAGATAAAATTTTATTTGTTGGCTTTAAGAACCCTGATTTACGTATGTACATAGGTAAGCGATTGGATGAAGTCGCTGAGATTTTAAATAAAACGCCCGCCGAAGCTATGGTAGACTTGATCGTAGAAGATGACAGTCGGATACAGGTAGTATATTTTTCTATGTCAGAAGAAAATATAGCTAAAAAGATGGCCAAACTTTGGGTCAGTTTTTGTTCAGATGCCGGTTCTTTCACCAATGAAGGAATATTTTTGAAGCAAAGCACCCATCCCCGCGCCTATGGCTCTTTTATTCGGGTTTTAGGGAAATATGCTCGAGATGAAAAAGTCATTACCCTGGCAGAGGGCATCAGAAGGTTGACTTCCTTTCCTGCAGCCAATTTAAAAATCCAAAAAAGAGGAGCGCTCCAAGTGGGAAATTTCGCGGACCTTGTCGTCTTTGATCCAGCAGAAGTACGTGACCAAGCGACCTTTGAAGATCCTCATCAGTATGCGTTGGGTGTAAGTCAAGTCTGGGTCAACGGGATTCAAGTAATCGAAAACAGTGAACCTACCGGCGCCAAACCGGGTAGATTTGTCAGAGGTCCTGGATGGCAGCCTGAAGCAAACGATTAAGACAAAACCTTTTTTAGGGCATCGTTGAACTGGATGACTTCCTCCAGAGTACCCGTACTGATGCGACACCAGTCATCAAAAGGAGGAAACGGTCTTCCCACCATGATCCCTTTGGCAAGCATTTGTTGTTGCAGCTTTTCAATATTTCTTCCTGATTTGAAGAAAATAAAATTGGTATTTGAAGGGGCATACTCTAGGTTGAGATCATCCAATCCCTCTAAAATTATTTTTTTAGCCTCCCCGGTTTTGTTCAAGCTGAAATCATAAAATTCTTGATCATCAAGAGCATTTTTTGCTGCTTCAATCGCCAGAACATTGGTAAAGGCCATGATGTTTTTTCTAAGACCGGCTGCAATTTCTGGTTTGGCAACCATATAGCCGATACGGAGGCCAGCCAGTCCGTAAACTTTTGAAAATGTTTTTGAAACAATGATATTTTTACCTTTTTTGACTAGGGAGACCATCGAAGGATAGTTTTTATCTTCAATAAAATCGCAATAAGCCTCATCACTAAAGATAGTGACCTTATCGGATACGGTATTGCAAAAATCCAATACGCGATCAGCCGGCAATAAGGTAGAGGTAGGATTGTTTGGGTTGCAGAGGAAGATCAGTTTCGTTTTACTTGAGATTCTTTTTTCCATCTCATCTAAATCATGCATCATGTTTTTGTCTACGGGCACCCAGTTGACGGATCCTCCCCATTGGGCTGCGTAGGTCATTAGGGCGAGAAAAGTAGGTTGTGCTGCAATGATCTCACCCCCGTTCATGCCATAAGTGAGACCCACCACTTTCAAGCCTTCGGTAGATCCACCCGCCAAAACAATGTGATCTTTGGAAACACCCTCTTTAGCGGCAATTTTTTCTATAAGTTCTCCGCTATAACTGAAGGGATACCGGCAGGCCTGATCAAAATTTGAAATCATGGCTTGCCGTACTTTTTCAGAGGGGCCATAAGGATTTTCATTAGAACTGAGCTTTATATTCCCTGTTAGAGGTCTTGGCCTAAATTTTTTAATTTCTTTGGCACTCAATTGATGAAGGGGTGCGATACCGCCGATTACCGCTAATGAACTCATCAGCCCTGCTCCTTTGAGCCAACTTCTTCTTGAAAGATCTGTCATGATTTTAACTTAAAATGAGATCATTAAATTTAAAAAGTTATTTCATTAAACTGCAGTAAAAACTTATTTTTCGTAGTGGAGCGGTTTTGCAGGAAAAAACAATGATTACCTTTCGGAGAACCCAAGGCAAAGGGCAAGAATTTATAAAATTAACAGATTCCTCATTTAAGAAATCTCGTAAGTCGCCGAACATTTTCGGGTTTCTTCAATGGTGCATTTGATCAATTGACAGCCGGTTCCCTTCAGTTGTTGGGGTCCCACCACCTCACACAAGTACTGAGCCATATTTTCAGCCGTTGGATTGAAAGGACAGCTTACGATGTCTTCTGAAGCTATTTTCTGTAGAGGAATCCGCAGTTCATCTGCTTCATACATGAGAAAGCGATGGTCCCAATGCGTTTCAAGCCAATCACATAACTGGGCTTTGATGACACTAAAATCAATGACCCGACCAATGTCATCTAGCCTTTCGGCAGTAACTGTAAAATGAACTCTGAAGTTATGGCCATGAAGATGACTACATTTGTTCTCATGTCCTACTACGCGATGTCCGGCGCTGATGTCGTGGTACCTACTGATTGATATCATTTTATTAAAATATGCTGCAAAATTAACACCTTATTTTGAGTCTTTTGTGCTTAAGTGGAAGTGATTGCATGGGATTTCATTTTAAGGCTTTTTATGAGACTTCCGATGCGAGGGACTCGGTATTTTTTACTACTCAAACCTATCGTGAAGGAGCCCAATGCAAGCTACTTACTTATTTTAGGACTAAAAAGTGACTCCTTTGGCCATCATGGAAGCAGCAATCATCATGACGACTAAACCAATAACCTCTAATATCAGAAGCGTTCTGAGGATATTATAGGTTTGGATTGTAAGTCTGGGGGCCGTCGCGGATTTAAGCAATGGGTTCCATTGAAAAAACTTGATGGAGGGGTATATGGACAGGAGCCCGACCCCACTAAAAGCGGTTAATTTGATCCAGAAAAAGGGATTATTAAAATAATAATCGGGACCTTTTTCAAAATAATAAACTCTAATAAATCCCATCAATACAACTAAGAGGGCACTCAGTCCATAAATCATATCGGCCCTTTGAATATTTTTTGCAGTGGTAAGCGAGGGGGTTTGGGTCAAAAAAACCAACTCATATAATACCATGGCACAAACACCAAAAGCAGTTAAAAAATGCAAAAAAGAACCTACTATACTCCAAACCATGGCCTAAAACTAGTCGATAATTAGATAAAGCCCCTGCTCATGGACGGGTCTTATTTTGCCAAAGGAATTTTAGCGAGCTTTGTCTAAAAGTATTTTAACTTGGTCCTTGAGACAACATTTGAAGCGATGAAGTATATAGAAGTATTCGATCAGGACGGATTAAGGGCCATGAAAATCAGTGAGCAGGAGGCCCCCCAAAACACAGATTTTGAGGTTAAGATTGCCGTTCATGCGGCAGGGGTCAATAGAGCGGATATTTTGCAGCGCCTCGGAAAATACCCAGCACCCGCAGGTATTTCTCCAATATTGGGTTTAGAAGTAGCTGGAGAAATCGTAGCGATCGGCTGTCAAGTACAAGGGTTTCAAAAAGGTGACCGCGTCATGGCATTACTCGCTGGTGGGGGTTATGCCCAATTTGCGGTGGTAGATTACAGATTACTCATGCCGATCCCAAGGCACTTGGACTATATTCAAGCAGCGGGAATACCTGAAGTTTTTCTAACTGCTTATCAGACCTTATTTACTTTAGGAGCGCTTCGTCCAAAGGAGCAAGTTTTGCTTCACGCCGGAGCCAGCGGGGTAGGAACGGCTGCCATTCAATTGGCCCATGCTTGGGGAGCCCAAGTATCGGTTACGGCAGGAACTGATGAGAAAGTCAAGTTTTGCCAAAAACTAGGGGCTCACAGAGCTTATAATTATAAGACCCAACCATGGTCAACATTGGTATGGGAGGATACCGAGGGAAAGGGGGCAGATGTAATACTGGATTGCGTAGGAGGGGATTATGTGGCAAAAAACATTGATTGTGCAGCGCTTGAGGCGCGTATTGTATTGATTGGATATATGGCAAACGCTCGGGCCCAGGACATAAACTTGGCCAAGATCTTACAAAAAAGGATCGTGCTCAAAGGATCGACCTTACGCGCGAGGTCTTTGGCTTATAAAAGGGAGTTGATCCACTCATTTAATAAAGATTTTAAGGCCGCCTGGGCTGCCGAAGAATTAAAGCCCGTCATCGATAAAGTCTTACCTTGGCAGCTGGCAGATCAAGCCCATCAAAGGATGGAGAAAAGTCTAAATATGGGTAAAATCATTTTGACCATCTCCTAATTTTACCTTTCATAAAATAGTATCAGAGAAAGTTTGTTCGAGTAGTTAGTTTTATCTTACATTATTAATTTAAACTATTATGAAAACACTTATCCATTTTTTAATCGCCATGCTATTTGCGGGCTCAACGGCTCATGCCCAGCTCCTGGACTCAGCCGTTTTAGATGAGCTGAAATTCAGGAATATAGGACCTGCTTTCACTTCAGGTAGGATCGCGGACATCGCCATTGATTCCAAAAATCAAAACATCATGTATGCAGCCGTAGGCTCTGGCGGAGTATGGAAGACGACTAATGCAGGAGTTACTTGGGCACCTATTTTTGATGATCAAAAAAGTTATTCGATTGGATGTGTAACCATTGACCCCAATAATCATAATCGAATTTGGGTAGGAACAGGTGAAAACATTGGAGGTAGACATGTTGGATTTGGAGATGGTATTTACCTGAGCTTAGATGCAGGTAAAACTTGGAAAAACATGGGTTTGATTCATTCTGAGCATATTTCTAAAATCATTGTACATCCCACCAATTCTAAAATCATTTGGGTTGCTGCACAGGGACCACTTTGGAGTAGCGGTGGAGAGCGAGGTTTGTATAAATCTAAGGATGGTGGAAAGACTTGGTCCAAAAAACTAGGAGGGAATGAATGGACGGGTGTAACCGATATCGTGATGGATCCAATTAATCCTGACTTACTTTATGCGGCGACTTGGCAAAGACATCGAACGGTGGCTGCTTTATTAGATGGGGGACCTGGTTCGGGTATTCATAGAAGTTTTGATGGGGGAACTACTTGGGAAAAATTAAGTGTTGGCTTACCTGAATCTAATATAGGGAAGTCTGGACTGGCCATTTCTCCATTCAATACCAATACCATCTATGCAGCGATCGAAACAGATCGTAAAAAAGGGGGGCTTTATATTTCTCACGATCAAGGAAGCAGTTGGAGTAAACAATCTAGTATGGTAAGTGGAGGTACAGGACCTCATTATTATCAAGAATTATATGCTGATCCTCATAAGGAAGGGCGTATCTATTTGGTGAGTTATCGAACTTTTGTTTCCAATGATCATGGCAAAACCTATGGTTTCATGAACGAAAAAGACAAGCATGTAGATACCCATGCCTTGGCTTGGCGTATGTCAGATCCTGATTACCTTATTGCGGGTACCGATGGGGGGATTTATGAATCTTTCGATCAAGCCCAAACCTGGCGCTTTATGCCCAATTTACCTTTGACCCAATACTATAAATTGGCCGTCGACGATGCAGCACCATTTTATAATATCTATGGAGGTACTCAAGACAATGGATCTCATGGAGGCCCTTCAAGAACCATGTTTACCACGGGTATTCGCAGTTCAGATTGGAGAAATGTGTTAGGAGCTGATGGCCATCAATCTGCGATTGAGCCTGGAAATCCTGACATTACTTATGGTGAATACCAGCAAGGTGTATCTTTTAGGATCGATCATAAAAATGGAGAAACCGTTTTCGTACAACCACAACCACGTGCAGGTGAGCCACATGAGCGATTCAATTGGGATGCACCCATCTTAGTCAGTAGTTTTGATCCAAAGCGTATTTATGTGGCTTCTTACCGTGTTTGGAAGTCTGAAAATCGAGGCGACGCATGGGAGCCTATCTCGTCAGATTTGACACGAAATGAAGAAAGGATGTCTTTACCCATTATGGGAAAACAACAAAGTTGGGACAATGCTTGGGACATTGGAGCCATGTCTAGCTACAATACGATTACCTCATTGGCCGAATCCCCCTTGCAAGAAGGGGTACTTTATGCTGGCACTGATGATGGCATCATTCAGGTCACTACCGACGGAGGAACTCGTTGGACACGTATCGCATTGGGTACCATCAAAGGTGTTCCAGCGACCGCTTTTGTAAACGATATCAGGGCAGATCTTTTTGACCCTCAAACGGTATATGCTGCACTTGATAATCATAAGTATGGTGATTTTAAACCCTATCTGATCGTTAGCCATGATTTGGGTCGCTCCTGGAAATTGATTTCGCAGGGACTACCTGAGAAATTATTGGTGTGGAGAATCGTTCAGGATCACATAAAAAAGGAACTCTTGTTTGCCGCCACCGAATTTGGTATCTACTTCACCATAGATGCTGGGATGCATTGGAACGCATTGAAAGGGGGACTCCCCACCATTGCCTTTAGAGACATTGCTATTCAAAGACGTGAAAATGACTTGGTGGGGGCTTCATTTGGTAGAGGATTTTTCGTACTGGACGATTATAGTCCACTAAGGACATTAACTAAAAATAATCTAGAAAAAGAGGCCTATTTATTTCAACCTAAAAAGGCCTGGTGGTATGTTCAAAAAAGAGGGATATATGGCCAAGGAGCCTCGGATTATAAGGCACCGAATCCTGAATATGGTGCTACTTTTACGTATTATTTGAAAGAAGCGTTTCAGTCTGACAAGGAATTGAGGACTTCAGCAGAAGAAAAAAAACTGGACGCAAATTTAGACATTCCCTTCCCGGGATGGCGGGTATTGGAGCTTGAAAATAGAGCCCAAGGACCACAGATTATTTTGACCGTGCGCGATGCTGCAGGGACCATTGTCAATACCTTACCTGCCAAGAATAAGAAAGGAATGAATAGGGTCAGTTGGAATTTGACTTATGCTTCGAAATCACCGATTAAGCTCAATGAACCGGCCTCAAAAACCAAAGGCTATACAAGTGGTTTTATGGTGACGCCAGCCACTTACAACGTAACCTTGTCCAAGTTGGTCAAGGGAGTAGTTACCGACCTGTCTGAACCCGTCAATTTTGAGGTGGTTCCTTTGATGTCCCCTGCCTTAAAAGGCGCTCCTTTTGAGCTTATTGATCAGTTTAGGAGTGATTATGAGTCTTTCGTAGCAGATTTAACAAAACAAGATTTGGTTTTATCACAATCGCTTAAATTGGTGGGGGCTTTACAAAACGCAATGAAAAGAGCGGATAAAAGAGATGCTGCTCTGATCAAAAACTTATATGAGATCCATCAATCTCTTTTAGATATCTCATTACAGATGAATGGAGAAACGGTCAAGAGTGAAGTGGGTGAAAAATCTAACCCTACGCCCAAGGATGGCTTAATGATCGGGGACATGGCTTTGTCGACAACCTATGGACCTACACAGAATCACATGGATGCCCTGAGTAGAGCCCAAAATCAATTGAAAGAATTGGCCAATACATTGACGCCCATATCAAAGCAAACACTTCCAGATTTGATCGCGCAATTTAAAAAACTAGGAGGTCCTTGGGTGGAGGGTATATCCGATATAGAATAATGTCAATGACACAAACAGGGAGATTAAATGAATGATTTATTTGCTAATTTAGGAGATCGAGGTACACGGATATTTAAATTCATGAGTGCGGTGATCTTGATCGGCGCATTCTTGAATTATAATTACCATTATTTTCCTAGCAACTATATTTTCATAGGTATGTTTGGCCTTTATGGTGTATTATGGCTTTGGAATGTGATCCGTCCTGAGAGATAGTCTTCTTTTAAAAGGGTAAAAAGGCTTCTATTTGTTCTTTTAACAGGGTGACATAAAGCTCATTAGTGAATTGGCCCTCCTTAAAATTAGCTTCTATTTTAGCTAATTTTGGTTTTTGTGCCAAGACGTTCATACCACAATAATGCAGGATGTCAGTGAGATGACTGAGAGCCAATGCCCCACCTTGAGAACCTGAAGACAAGCTCAAAAGGGCACATTTTTTATTTTTCAGTGAATGCGGGTAATCTAGGGCGTCGATGAAAGTTTTCAGGACCCCTGGAAATGAGCCGTTGTATTCTGGGACAATGAACACCATTTTATGGCTTTCATTAAGCTTTTTTTTAAGGGTATTGAAGGCCTCACTTTTCCCAGCATTGTCGTAAAGAGCCACGTTCATAAAATCTTCTGGAAGCTCTTTTAAGTCCAGTACATAACTATTTGCACCCGCCTCTTTGAGTAAATTCTGATAATAAAGGGCTATTTTTTTACTTACCGATTGGCCTCTATTGGTACCACAAATAATACTGATCATTGATTAATATATTTTATATTGATATTAAGAATAAAAAGTCTCAATATTGCAATTCATTAAAGATTAGATTGCAAATCTATTTGAACAAATTGAATGATGGTCTTATTGTCTCGTTATAATTTATATTTATGTCACTAGAAGTAATCAATCTTGTGAAGAGATACGACACCCAACAGGCTGTAGATCAAATTTCTTTTGTCGCGCCCACGGGTAAAATCACGGGTTTTTTGGGTCCCAATGGAGCGGGAAAATCCACCACTTTAAAGATTGCTACGGGTTTTATAAGGCCTACGTCTGGAGACATCTTGGTGAATGATATTTCAGTGACTCATAATCCCATGAGCGTAAAAAAAATAGTGGGTTATTTGCCGGAACACAACCCCTTGTATTTGGAGATGTACGTGAGAGAATACCTAGATTTTATAGGGAAAGCCTATGGAATGGACCGTAAAAGTCGGTACCAACGGATCCATGAGCTCTTAGACCTCTGCGGTTTAACCATTGAAAAGCACAAAAAACTCAAAATGCTTTCAAAAGGCTACCGGCAACGGGTAGGATTGGCCAAAGCCTTGATGTCGGATCCCAGTGTATTGATTCTTGATGAACCGACTACGGGACTAGATCCCAATCAAATTATTGAGATCAGAAATGTAATTAAGACCATTTCATATGAAAAAACAGTGATTTTGTCTACACATATTATGCAAGAAGTTGAAGCGTTATGTGATAAATTGGTCATCATCCATCGTGGGAAACTGGTAGCGGATGATAGTTTGGCTCATCTACAGCGCAAGTCCTCAAATCAATTAGGCCTCAGTGTACAATTTGATGCGCCCATTGATCCTGATCTTTTCAGATCGCTCAAGGGGATCATTTCATTGGAAGTCAAGTCGGATCATCAGTTGATCATTACTTCGAAAAGTGAGCGGCTAAGACAAGAGGTGCTGGCCGTTATTACCGAGCATAATTTACCATTAATAACCATTAAAAACGTAGGGGGTTCCTTGGAAGAAATTTTTCAAAAATTAACCACTGAGGAGGGTGAAGCGGGGTTATGATTGCCGTGATGATGAAAGAAATTAATGAGTTTTTATATTCGATCATCGCTTATTTGGTCATTGGAGTATTTTTGATTGGAGTGAGTATCGTTTTATGGGTATTGCCGGAAACCAGTTTATTGGAATATGGCTATGCCAGTATGGAACCTTTGTTTAGCATAGGGCCTTATTTATTCATGTTTTTAATTCCGGCCATTACCATGAAATCATTCGCCGAAGAAAAACGAAGCGGTACCATAGAGTTGCTGTATACCTTGCCTTTGACCTCACGAGCGATTGTGTTGGGTAAATTTTTGGCCGCAAGTTTATTGGTATTTTTCTCTCTACTTCCTACTTTGGTTTATTATTATTCCATTTATCAATTGGGAAACCCACCTGGAAATTTGGATACTTCAGGTATTGTAGGGGCTTATTTTGGCTTGTTTTTTTTAGGATCTGTCTTTTCCTCTATCGGTATTTTTAGTTCTTCAATTACAGAAAATCAAATTGTAGCATTTGTAGTAGGCGCCTTCCTTTGTTTTATCAGTTACGCGGGATTCACCACCTTAGCGCGTATTGACCTTTGGGATTCATGGGCGTATTATATTGAATATTTTGGCATTATGTTTCATTATAACGCCATGAGCAAGGGTGTTATCGATCTTTCGAACCTCACTTACTTTGTAGGATTTATTATGATCATGCTTTTAGCCACCCATTATTCACTTGAGGCACGAAAATAATGAATAGCAGAAGTCTTTATCAATTTCTTGTATTTTTTGTAGGTATTTGTGCCGTGTTTTTGGCCAACCAGTTGGCCCATAGATACCATTTTCGCTGGGATTTGACAGAAGAAAAAAGATACACCCTGCACCCTTCCACGATCAATGGTTTAGAGCAATTGACCGAGGCCATTAACATTGAGGTTTTTTTGGAAGGCGAACTGCCGGCCAATTTCAGAAGGTTAAAAGTGGCTGTAAGAGAGACCTTAGAGCAGTTTACTTATTATGGAGGGGATCGTATTCAGTTTCGCTTTTCAGATCCAGCTTTGGCCGTAGGAACGAAAGCGAGAAATGAATATTACCGAATTCTGATGAATAAAGGCATTCAGCCATCAAATGTATCTTATACAAAAAATGGTCAAAAGACAGAGAAACTCATATTTCCAGGGGCATTGATTACTTATCAAGGTCGGGAATTGGGCATCCCACTTCTCAAAGGGAATACTACCTTATCCATTGAAGATATGCTCAATCAATCTATCGAGGGTGTTGAGTATGAATTGTCCGCGGGGATCAAACAAATCCAGTCGAGTAATCAAAGAAACATAGGATTGATTACAGGACATGGGGAACCCGACACGACGGACCTCGCAGGGATGACCAATGCGATGCTGTCCAAATATGATTTGTTTAGAATAGACTTGCCTAGCAGCAAGAGTCTATTGACGGGATACGATGTGATTATTATTACCAAGCCCGTTCGTGCGTTTGGTGAAGTTGAGAAATATTACCTGGATCAATATGTCATGAACGGAGGTAATTTATTGGTATTCATAGATGCGTTGTCGGTAGATATGAGTCAAGCCAGTGGTTCGGGCACCTTGGCCTTTCCTATTGAGACCAATTTGCAAGATTTATTTTTCCGATATGGGGTACGGATCAATGGGAATTACGTTGCTGACGTGAACTGTGGTTATACGCCGGTTTATACAGGATCGGTGGGGGAGCAGCCACGGATCGAAATGTTACCTTGGCCTTATTCGCCCATCATTACCAACTATGGAAAACACGTAACGGTCAAAAATCTAGATGCGACTTGGTTTAGAGGAGCGGCCACATTAGATACTGTAAAGGCGGAGGGTATCCGAAAAACACCCTTGTTCATGACCAGTGAAAACACAAAAGTATTTTCGCCACCGGTTCAAGTAAGTTATAATGACCTCCAAGATAAGTTACGACCTGAGTTTTTCACTTCAGGCTCCAAAGTATTGGGTTATTTATTGGAGGGGTCATTCACTTCCTTATATGCCAATAGGTTTGCCCCGCGTGGGATAGATCAAAATCTTAGGAAGGAAAAAGGAGATCCAGCTAAAATCATGATTATTTCAGATGGAGATTTTGTTAGAAATGATTATTCACTAGAAAATAAAAACCCCCTGCCCATGGGCAAGGATGCCTATACAGAAAAGGCCTACGCCAACGAAGCTTTTTTGTACAATGCGTTGGATTACATGTTGGATGACTATGGGCTGATGCTATCCAGAAATAAACAAGTCAAGATCCGCCCCCTTAACAAAACGGCCCTTATTCAAGAGGGTATTTATTGGCGTTGGCTGAACACATTGGGACCCTTGGTGTTTTTATTTACACTGGGGATGGCCATTCATATTTTGAGACGTAAAAGATTTTCGAAGATATGAGGGTCAAAAGCATCGCATTGCTGGGTATATCCCTGCTTCTGATTATTTTAAACCTGTGGTTGTTTAATTTAAAACCTGCTTTGGTCAGTCTCAGCTTTGATCCCGATTTATTCATGATCAGAGATACGACACAGATAGAAAAATTTCAATTTCACTCTAAAATATTGGATCATTATTTTTCTCGTCAAGAAGGGTGGAAAATAAATAATAAATTTCCGTCCGATCCCAATTTACGAAAAATGCTTTTCACGGTATATAAAAGAATAAAGGTCGCGCGAGCCTTGACCGGAGATGAAAAAAATCAATTGCTTAAGCGAAACGAGAAAATGGGGACCTCAGTGACCCTTACAGTTGAGGGACGCGAGCAGTCTTATTCGGTCGTGGGGAATGCAAACAAAACCAAAACTTACTTTGTTCAAAATCAAGAAGTTTATCAAGTAGATATTCCAGGTTATCAGGATTTTCTAGCCAGTATTTATGAACTTAAGCGTGATCAATGGAGGGATCGATTGGTCTTTAATGGCAATTGGCGGACCATTCAAAAAATGGAAGTTATTTATCCTGAAAAATTAGATAAAAATTTGCTGATTCGTTTTAAAGAGACGTTTTACGAAGTGGATGGCTTAACTCAAATAGATTCGAGTGCCGTCGTGGCTTATTTGAATCAATTTGAATACATGCAGGCAAATGAACGCATCAGTGTTGGATTTTCACCGGCCTATGATAGCCTGTCTCAAACAACACCAGAAGTGATTATTTCACTTTCGGACATTAAATATAAATTACCCATAGAAATTCGAATTTTTCCACAATTGCCCGGCCAAAACATCCGACTTATTATGGACCAGGATGATGAATTGATGGTTTTTGAATCAAAAAGAATCCTCCCTTATTTTAAATCTAAGCTTGACTTTGCGTTCTAAATGGGTAAAATGATTTTGATGTCAATAAATGTGTATAAATTTGAGTTAAAATTTTAGTACTACAACAAGTAATATAAATGAAATTCATAGTTAATTCTTCCTATCTACTCAAGCAGCTCAATGCCATTAATGGTGTGATCACTACAAATCCAGTAGTTCCAATTTTGGAAAATTTTCTTTTTGAAATCGCAGGAGGTACCTTGACCATCACCGCGTCAGATCTTCAAACATCTATGATTACCGAGTTGGAGGTTGAGGCAAAAGAAGATGGGAGTATTGCGATACCTGCAAAAATTTTATTGGAGACGCTTCGAAATTTACCAGAGCAACCTGTAAATTTCTCTATAGAGGAAAGTAGCTATAGTATTGAAATCAGTTCGGACAATGGTCGTTATAAATTGTCAGGAGAAAATGCCACTGACTTCCCTCGGGTGCCTAAAGTATCAGATGGTTACTCTGTTAATATTTCTTCCGATGTACTGGAGATGGCCATTAGTAATACCATTTATGCTGCGAGCAATGATGAGCTAAGGCCTTCTATGACCGGTATTTTTCTTAAGCTAGATGAGACCAATGCAACTTTTGTGGCGACAGATTCACATCGTTTGATCAGGTACCGCCGGGTCGATATTGTTAGCGACATGTCACATAGTATGATAATTCCCCGAAAGGCTTTGACTTTATTGAAGGCTACGTTGCCCTCCGAGGTTACCAATGTGGCGATGGAATTCAATACGTCCAATGCATTTTTTGACTTCAAAAGGATTAAAATGATTTGTCGACTCATCGATGAACGCTATCCAGATTATGAAAATGTGATTCCGGCCGATAATGAGAATAACGTCACCATAGGCAAAGCAGAATTATTGAGTTCGTTGAAACGAATCGCTATTTATGCCAATAAAACGACCCATCAAGTAAGGCTGAAAATCACAGGAAGTGAATTGATGATTTCTTCAGAAGATTTAGATTTTTCCAATGAGGCCAACGAGCGTTTGGTTTGCGAACATGATGGTGAAGACATCGAAATAGGTTTTAACGCTAAGTTTTTAATTGAAATGCTGGGCAATATATCTTCTGATCAGCTCACATTTAAGCTAAGTGCACCCAATAGAGCAGGGCTGATTGAACCTTCAAACAAAAATGAAAATGAGGATATTTTAATGCTCGTGATGCCTGTCATGTTGAACAATTACGTTTGATAATAAAAGAGTATCAGTATTTGTTTTAGTTCCAATAGAGGGCTTAAGGATCACCATTAGAAGGCCTATAATCTCCCCAGCCTAGGAATCAAATCAAGCTTGAGAGTTCAAATGGGTCCTATTTAGGTCCTTTTACCCAAGAGTTAAAAATAACGTTGATCCGATTAAAAAAAGACAAAGATTTTCTCGTCGGTATCAACTCATCACTTACCTCAATCAGGTACTTAGTGAGAAGCTTGATAGGCACTTTCAGTGAACTGCTATATTCAATAAAAAATTAATGATACCCACTTATTTGAGTGAGATGGGCTTGCCTGCAGCCTCCCAACCACCCATGCCACTGGACAATTCATAGACTTGCGTAAAGCCCATTTCGGCCATCAAGACACGAGTTTTATTGCTTCTTCCACCTGCCGCACAATAAATGAGCATAGGCTGGGTATGATCAAGTTTTTCAAAGGCGACTTTCATTTGATCAACTTGATTGAAATCAATATTGGTAGCGCCATCAATATGTCCACTTTTATATTCACCTGGCGTTCTGACATCTATTAGGAACGCATTATTAAGCGTATTTAATTTGGCTTCAAAAGTATCAACATCCACGCGTTCAATCGTTGTTTGCTGTTGGTCGGGATGGGTACAACTCAGACTGCACGCTAGTATCAACAAGAAATTTATATTTCGTAAAACTTTCATTATCTTTTTTTTCTCAAAATAATCATTTTCATCAACAAAAGGATAAATGGAGGGGATTTTGACTATTTTTTCTTTTTGGCTGTAGGCTTTCTACCCCTACCTTTTTTGGCAGGTGCCGCATCAGCCAGTTCCTTGCATTCTTGAAAAGTGAGTAATTCAGGCACTTTTTCTTTGGGTATTTTCACATTCTTTTTTCCAAATTTTATGTAAGGTCCAAATTTCCCATTAATTACAAATACACTTTCATCTTCATCAAATATTTTGATGTATTTGTTGGCATCTTCTTCCCGTTTTTCTAAGATCAAGACAATGGCAGCCTCTTGCTCTATAGTGAGTGGATCTTGTTCGGGCTTCAAGGAAATAAATTTGCCGGAATGCTTGACATAAGGTCCGTACCTACCCACGTTGACTTGAATTTCAGCTTCTTCGAATGCACCTATGATTCGAGGCAATTTGAAGAGTTCGAGGGCATCTTCAAGGGTTATTTTGTCTAGAAATTGTCCTTTGCGTAGGCTGGCAAATTTGGGTTTTTCTTCTTCATCAAGATCACCCAATTGGACGTACGCACCGAATTTCCCCAATCTGGCACTGATGGGCTTACCCGTGACAGGATCCTCACCAATGAGTCGGTTTCTGTTATTTACATCAGATCTTTTGAGCTGATCAGATTCTTCTACCCGTGCATGGAAGGGTGCGTAAAAGGACTTGATCATTTTAGTCCAATTGGTTTTCCCATTGCCGATGTCATCAAATTCTTGTTCGACTTTGGCTGTAAACTTAACATCAATAACCGTTGGGAAATGCTCTACCAAAAAATCATTTACAATCAATGCGGTATTGGTAGGGAATAGCTTGTTTTTTTCGGCACCAGTGATCTCAACTTTGGTTTCACTTTGAATTTTTTGGTTGGTTAAGATCAATTCTCGATAAGACCTTTCACGACCGTCTCTATTTTCCTTCTCTATGTAATTTCTTTTGATGATGGTTGAAATGGTAGGTGCATAAGTTGAAGGTCTTCCAATGCCCATTTCTTCTAATTTCTTCACTAAACTTGCTTCGGTATAACGTGGTTGGGCCCGCGCAAAAACTTCTCTACCTACCAGTCTTTGGAGGTCCAACTGCTGACCCACGTTTAGGGGGGGTAGCATGTCCTTTTGATCGTCATCGTCATCGTCATCTTTGGACTCTAGATAAACCTTCAAAAAGCCTTCAAATTTAATGACTTCACCCGAGGCAACAAGTTTTTCGTCCGTCGTTGAGATGCCAATCGTAGCGGTGGTTTTCTCAAGTCGTGCATCGGACATTTGGGAGGCGATGGCACGTTTCCAAATGAGCTCATATAATCGATTTCCTGCGGAATCCGCACCAGCATTTTGTTGGGTGAAATCCGTAGGTCTGATCGCTTCATGCGCCTCTTGGGCACTTTGATTCTTAGTTTTGAATTTTCTAGTTTCACTAAACTCTTTGCCATAAGAGTCTAAAATCATATTTTTAGCACCTTCCGTAGCGTCATTAGAAAGATTCAATGAATCGGTTCTCATATAGGAGATTTTACCGGATTCATATAATTTTTGGGCGACTTGCATCGTCATAGAAACTGGAAATCCCAATTTCCGTGCAGCCTCTTGTTGCAGTGTAGAGGTAGTAAAAGGAGGTGAGGGTGATTTTTTTGCAGGTTTAGTGATCAGATCTATGATGGAGAAATCAGCAGATTTACATTTCTCAAGAAAATCTTGAGCTTCTTTTTCCGTTTTAAATTTTTTGGGCAATTCGGCTTTTAAAACTTTGCTCTCATTGAGATCAAATAATGCCGTGATTTTGAAGGCAGACGTACTCAAGAAATCATCGATTTCACGTTCACGCTCAACGACCAATCGAACAGAGACTGATTGTACCCGTCCAGCTGAAAGTCCATATTTAATTTTTTTCCATAGAACGGGTGATAGCTCATATCCAACCAATCGGTCAAGTACCCTTCGGGCTTGCTGGGCATCCACTAAATTCTGATCGATTACCCTTGGGTTATCAATGGCATTTTTGATGGCATTTTTTGTGATTTCTCTAAAAACAATTCGCCTCGTGTTTTGATCATTGAGGTTAAGGGCTTTACTTAAGTGCCAAGATATGGCCTCTCCTTCGCGGTCATCATCCGAAGCTAAGTAGACCATATCTGATTTTTTCACGGACTTCAATAAATCCTTAATAATATCTTTCTTATCTGCAGTTACCTCATAAGTGGGTTCGAAATTATTTTCAACATCTATGGAAAGGTTATCTTTTGGGAGGTCTCTAATATGGCCATAGGAAGATTTTACTTCAAAATCTTTCCCTAAATACCCTTCGATTGTTTTTGCTTTAGCCGGTGACTCTACTATTACAAGGTTTTTTCCCATTCTATTCCAAATTAAGCCTCAAAGATGAATATTTTTTTGAATATTCAAACACATCTTTTGAGTTCTCATTTTTTTCTTTGTAATATATTGCAGAAAGATTCAAATTTAATTCATGGTAAGATCTTTATTCTTGGCACGTCACGCAGCAGCCTTAACCACTTCATCAAAGGATGACTTTAACCGTAAACTTTCAGCGCTGGGTTTACGTCAAAGTCAGCGTATGGGGGCTTGGCTCTTACAAAACAATTTATCGCTAGAGGGTATTTTTGCCAGTAGTTCCCATCGTACTAAAAGTACCACACAAATATTTGTACCGCCTTAAATATTAAAGATGGGATTTATTTTGACACAGGACATTACCAAGCATCAGGAATGGTGATGTTTGAGAAGCTTTGCCAGATTTCAAATAATCTAAAAAAATTAATAGTAGTTCATAATCAGGGAGTAACTCAGTTATTGCATTTTCTTTATCCGACTAAAGTAGTGCATTTCGATCCTCTGGATATGGTTCACATTGAGTTTAATGGAATAGAGTGGAATGAAATCACCGAGGATTCAGGTATTTTCATCAGGAGAGTATCTTTTAGGGATTAGAAATGATATAATTCATTCTCAACCGCTGATTAAATAGTATTATTTTTTTGATTATTTTGAATGTTACTTTTTGTGTGGCTGTTCATTCAGTTTAATATAGCAATAGGTTTGTAAATTCGCTAGACTTTATGAAAGTACTCATTGTACCTAATCCTTTTAAAAATGCGTTAAGTGCCGAAGCCGCTGGCCAAGTAATGAAAGAAGGTATCCTCGCTTATGATCCGAACGCCGAAGTAGAAATGATTCCGATGGCCGATGGAGGGGATGGTTCGCTCAAATTATTGATTGAGCCATTCGGAGTAGATCTAAGGGTTCCGCAGTACTTGACCCTTTAGGCAGAAAGATTCATGCCCAATGGGGTTTTAATCTTGAAACTCGGACGGCGATCATAGAATTAGCAGAAGCAAGTGGAATCAGACTTTTGAAGTCGAGCGAACTAGATCCTTTCAAGGCCCATACTTTTGGTACAGGAGAGCTCATCAATGAAGCCCTAGCTAAGGTAGCTCAAACGATTTATTTAACGGTTGGAGGTTCTGCAACTCTAGATGGTGGCTTTGGCATCCTCAAAGCGTTGGGCACTGATTTCCTAGATAAATCAGGTCATGCGGTAGCTATGCGTCAATTATCAGATCTTCGTTTGGTAGCTGCACTCAACTTTGATAGACTCAGGAGAAACCTACATCAAGTAAATATCGAAGTATTGGTAGATGTTGAAAACACACTTTGTGGAAATGAAGGTGCGGTCCGCATCTATGGCCCTCAAAAAGGGGTTCAACCGCATCAAATACAGGTATTTGAAAATATCATTCAACATTGGGGTAATTTGTTAACGGCTGCCTCAAATCAAAATATTTTTGAGCTGGTGGGGGAAGGAGCCAGCGGTGGCGTACCAGCTGCTATGGCCGCTTGCCATACCCAAGTAACCCTACATCCCGGGCCATCATTTTTTATGGATTTTTTCAAGATACCTGAAAAGATACTTGATGTAGATGTTTTTTTAACTTGTGAGGGGGAAATAGATAATCAGAAAAGTTATGGCAAAGGTCCAGGTTTCATAGCAAAATTAGCACATGATCAAAAGGTAGCCTGTATTGGTCTTTGCGGTCAGTTGGGGGCTGATTATGATCCTAAAATATCCTTTTTTTATGCTATTTTTCCTATCAATAAAAAATTACTTTCCCCGGAGCTAGCCATGGAGCAAACTGCATCCAACCTGCGTTACCTGGCAGGTCAGATATATGCTTTAATGCTTTTAAAGCCCCCGGAGGTAGGTGATGAAGGCATCACTTGAGTATTTGGCCATGCCTCTTTGACTGATGACAATGTGACCCTTGGTATCGATGACATAAGTAGTAGGGATGGTAGTGGACTCATAAGCTTTCGACAGGCGGCTTTTGGGGAAGTAAATGGAAAAGTCAAAATCTTTTCGCTTTGCAAAGGCCTTGGCTTTTTCGCGATCTTCATCTACGGATATGATGGCAAAATGAACTTCTTTGTTTACCGATTGATAGAGCTTATTGATGTCGGGCATTTCTGCAATACAAGGCGGACACCAAGTAGCCCAAAAGTTTAAAAAGATCGGTTTGCCTTTCCAATCTGCTAGGTCAAGAGTATTCCCCTCTAAATCCTCAAGTACTAGGTCATAATCAGCCAATACGTTCGCTTCATTTTCTGCAGGTTGGAAGATTCCGGTACTCAGGACAATACGCTGAAGAGTTCCAATGACTTCTGTATGGTATCCCGTGAAGTAAAGTCCTCCTCCAATCAGAAAGAAGGCAGCCCATTCAATGACTTCTCTTTTTATGCTCTTTGCCATAAGATTTTAATTCAATCGATCTTCTTTCTTGTTACCTGCTATAAAATAGATTCAATTTTCTAAATTTGATTCAATTTACAGAGGGGTACAAGAGTATAGGGTGCGATACTATTTTTAATCATCCCTTACAAATGAGAAGAACCTAGATACATTAGGGTGTAAAATTTTAGATTTTTTCAATAAATGAGATGCTTAAAAAGAATTATTTTTTAAAAAAGATGAAATTTTTTCATAAACTGATGTGGATGTTCGGTTTGGGCATCGTCTTGAGCTGCGAAGAAGATGGATTCCCAATGGCCTTGTATGATTATCAAGTAGAACGTTTATTGCATGGGGGGACAGAGAAAATGTGGCAAACCGATGAGGAAGGTGTCATGGGTTATTTATTGTTCGAATCGCTTGATGATTCGGTCAACGTCATGGGCATTACTATTGATTTTTCTGATACCCTCTCATTGGGTATGATGAGAGCCTCGGTAAAGTCTTTGCTTTTTTCTGATAGCTTGTTATTTGCTGAGGGCAATTTTTGGCTGATAGAAGAAGTTTCTGCGCATTCGCTTTTATTCAAAGGAGCGGTTTTAGATTTGGGCAGACAGTATACTTGGTATGAAACAGAATGACTTCTTTTTTCTGATTTGGAGGTTTTATGCTTTAATAATGATGGATGAGATTTACGGCAATGGCAGACATAATACCTGCCGTCTCTGTCCTGAGTATTTTTTCACCTAGACTCACCGATTGGTAACCTTTCTCTAATGCTTTCCCCAATTCATCTGATGTGAAATCTCCTTCTGGACCTATGAGAATGATTTGACGAGACTGCGGTATCAAATAAGTGGTTAAATGGGCTAGCTCAGGCTGAACGGTCGCGATATAGCGAGGATCTTCTCGGGTATGTTGCATAAACGTATCGAAACTTACCAATGGATGTATTATCGTCTTAAACCCTCCTTTAGATTGCTTTAGAGCACTGATTGTTTTTTTTTCTAGTCGATCCAACTTTAATTTAGAGCGTTCTGTATTTTTTGTACGGATGAAACTGATTTCGTCTACGCCCAGTTCGCAAGCTTTTTCTACAAACCACTCCATTCTCTCAGTCTGTTTGGTGGGTGCAATGGCGAGATGCTGATGAAAGGATTTTTGAGTGATTTTATCATTTGATACAATTTCAAAATGGCATTCTTTACGATATGTGCTGATTATTTTCACCTTGGCAATCAGGCCTTTTCCATTGGTGATATGCACTTGATCGCCCGTTTGATGTCTAAGGACCTGCAGGCAATGTCTGGACTCTTCTTCATTCAATGAATGGATGCCTAAATGTAAGTCTGGTTGATAAAATAAATGCAATGGGTTCTTCCTTTAAGACTCAAATATTTAATGTTAAAAGGTCACGAAGTATGGATAGTTTTGATCAAATTCAAATCATTATACTCAATTTTTTTCTATACTAAAGATTCTCATTCATATTCCCACTAATAAGTTCCAATAATTTCTTTATTGAACATTATTCTGATCCATTAACGTTTATAAAATTAATTTATTTTTAAATTATGTTAATTACAATGAGCTGATGAATACAAAATTATGTGGTATTTGATCAGGAATCGACGAGATACGCCAAGAGCGTTAGATTTTTTAATCACAGAAAAGGCAAAAAGGTTATTTAAGTGACATGGGGTACTTAACGAGATTGAAATACAGGCGAGACACGAGATCATGCTTGAAAATTGCATCATGAAAGTTCAGATAGAGGTACGTATCATCGGTGATTTGGCATTGAATCATATCATTCCTACAGCCATTATTTATCAAAACAAGCTGATTCAAAATGCCAATGGTCTTAAGGGGTTAGACATTAATGCAGAGGATATCATTGAGATTATTCAAGATCTATCTAACCATATCAACATGATTAAAAAGCTCACCAATGAAATGGTAGAGGAAAGAAAAAAAGTAAATAAAATGGAGGATTCCATAACGCGAGCCATCGCCTATTGTGATCAAGTAAAAACTAAATATTTTGATCAAATCAGATATTCAGTAGATAAGTTGGAGTTGTTAGTTGATGATGAAGATTGGCTGTTGGTTAAATACAGAGAACTGCTGTTTTTGCGTTAATTTTCAGGGTTTAGAATAGCAAAATTTAAACCTAATATTTTAGACGGTTCAATAATCGACCGTATTTAGAGTATTCTTTCCAAAGACCTATTTTCTCAGAATTGAGATAGGATCCTGTAGTAGAGATGCTTCCATTGTAATGATAAAATGACCACAAGCCTTGTCTCAAACCAAGTTCCATTTTTCCTTCAAAGGCGAGCGTATTGTTGATGTGATAACCTTTGTATAGTTCACTGAAACGTCCATTTTGGAGCTTAGCTTTTAGTTTTATTTCTCCTTCTGGATAGTACTCAAAATAGGTACCATTGCCATTTTTAAGATTTCCTCTGAATAATAATTCGCCTTTGATCGAATAATAATCAGAAACTTCTAAGAGTTTTCCTTGTCGCCAGGTCTGTTCCTGCTTGAGCTGGTCATTGGGATAAAAAAATCCCCATAATCCATCTTTCTCATCATTTAGATAACTACCAATACTTTCTAGACGGCCATTTATGTAATAATAAATCCATTGACCTGTTTTTAAATCATGCTCATAGAATCCTTCATAGTCAATGGCTCCTTTTTCGGTAAAGTATTTCCAAATACCTGATTTCTCATTGCGAAAATAAGCACCAATAGAATAAAGTTGATTATTTCCATAAAAATTGAGCCAAATCCCTGTTTTAAGTCCCAATTCGTAAGTTCCTTTTACGCTTTTGGTTCCCTCAGGATAATACTCTTGATAGTCGCCGTCAAGCAGTCCCTTTTCATACTTAAGGACTTTACTTTTGGCTCCATTGGTGTGGTAATACGTCCATTGATCAGATTTAATACCATAGGTGTAGTACTCTAATCTACTAATTTCTTGATTTGGATAATAATGGATTTGTGGGCCATGTTGCAAATTTGATTTGAAATTTTGAGTATAGCTGATTAGTCCAGAGGGGAAGTATTCAGTCCAGATACTGTCTTTTTTTCCCTGATTATAAAAGCCCACGAGGGCAGGGCTAAAAAGCTCGTAATATTCAATATAAATACCATTCAGCAAGCCAAGAGAGAAATTACTTTCACTCAAAATACGACCTTCTTTGTCATATAAGCGTTCTAAGCCTTCCTTTTTTCCATTTTCATAAAAACTGTTGGATTTAATAACACCTTGCGTATTCCAAAAAAGCCACTGTCCTGACATTTTTCCAGAGACTACTTCTCCAGAGAAGGCTAGTACATTATTTTTGAAATGACCTTGTACGGGTCCATCGGCCATAGTGTCCAACTGTATCATGATCTTCTTGAGATTGCTACTTTGGGAGTAGGACTGAAAGGAAAGTAAATAAAATATTGTGGCAGATAATAACCCTCTCATATATCTAAATGGATGTCTAATTTTAAGGAATATCCAAATCTATTGCTATTATTTTTTGTATTAAAAAACATTAAACATTTCAAAGAGTATTTAATTGGATGGCTACCAGCGAATCAAAGCTGATGCCCAGGTAAAACCACTGCCAAACGCAGCAAGACACACTATTTTATCCTCTGTGATGAGCCCTTCTTGCCATGCTTCACTTAAAGCGATGGGTATCGATGCAGCTGTGGTATTTCCGTAATGCATGATATTATTAAAAACCTGATCGTCAGTTAAGTTCATTTGTTTCTGGATAAATTGACTGATCCTGAGATTCGCTTGATGTGGGATCAAGATACCAATGTCTTCAGATTTGAGTTCATTGGCCATCAAGGCTTCCATAATTACTTCTGAAAATCGCACTATGGCATGTTTAAACACAAAATTGCCATTCATGTGAGGGTAATAACTGGTATCTTCTGGATCGTTAGTTTCGATAATTTCAGGGACCCATCGACCCGTACTGGGACCTATCAAGGCCAGTTCTTCGGCATGCAAACCCTCGGCATGCAAGTGCGTTGATAAAATACCTGTTTCCAAATTTTCTGATCTCTGCAAAACTACTGCACCGGCACCATCACCAAAAATAACACTCACACCACGACCTCGGATACTTTTTTCAAGCCCTCCAGAATGAAGTTCGGACCCAATCACTAAGATGTTCTTGTACATACCCGTCTTTATAAACTGATCAGCTACCGAAAGACCATAAATGAATCCTGAGCATTGATTTCGGACGTCTAGGGCGCCGATTTCCTTAATGCCTAATTCTTTTTGAACCATCACGCCAGGACCCGGAAAATAATAATCTGGACTGAGGGTAGCAAAGACAATGAAATCTATATCATCAGGTGTTAAACCTGCATTTTTTATTGCTTTACGGGCAGCTTTGGTTCCCATTGAAGAAGTGGTATTTCCGTCTCCGGGAACGACCCAACGCCTTTCTTTAATTCCTGTACGCTCTTGAATCCATTCGTCTGTCGTCTCCATGACAGATTCAAGCGATTTATTGGTTACGATATTTTCTGGCAAGAAGTGGCCAATACTAGCTATTTTAGATCTGAACATAGAAGTATATTAATGCGTTTCACTTACAAAGATAGTTAAAGGTGTTAAAATGTTCAAAAAATGTACTTGACAGCATCTTTAGCCTACTCTTTATATGTTGTAAATAGCTAACCAACCGAATTAAAAGCCATTTTTTGATTTGAGTTTTACTCATTAAACCAAGAAGGCCAAATACAATGTCAATCAATTAAATTATATAATTTAATTTCAATCTTTTATATAATCAGATTTTATCCTCAAAGAGAGCTCAATAAATAGATATTCTTAATAGTAACATGAGTTCAAAACATAATATAACTTTGCCGTATGTAATGAATTTAATTTTTTATTTAATCATCAAGGTAGGGTATAGCTTTTCCAAAGCGGTATCCTAGTAAAATGTTTAATTTTAATTATTCTCAGATGAAAAAAAATATGAAAATCGTACTTCAAAATTTGAAATCACACATTACTCTAATCGTGATGATTATGTTTTGTATGAGTTGTCAAGAAACGATGACAAAAAAAGACTTCACGAGTGATTTGGAGTTGATCGTAGCTATTCAAAATGTAGAAAATAAAGTAATTATATCAATGAACTCCTTGCCGGAGGAATCTAAAATTGCTATTAATACCTCTTATCCTGGCAACTATATTTCCAAAAGTGAATTAGCGCCAGAGTTGGGTTACCAGGTTGACTTGAGAAAGCATAAGGGAAGACAGGTTGCCAACAAATCTGTTGCTTATTTTGATATGGATGGTAGAATGTTGATTGCAGACGACGGCTTTAAAGCTAAGCAAGGGAGAAGAGGTGGAAAAAAGGGAATGGGCAATAGTGGAGCCTTAGAAGATTGCTTTGATTTTGTTTATCCTTTTACGCTAGTAATGCCAGATGTTTCGGAGATTGAAATTTCTGATGTAGAAAGATGGGATTTAGTTAAAGCTTGGTATGAGGTAAATCCTGAAGAAGAGGAGCGACCTCTATTCGTTTTTCCGTTGAATATTTTGGTTGAAGAAAGTGAAATGACGATCAACGATGAGGATGAGTTTAGAGCTATTGCAGAGGGATGTGCAAATAGCAAAGGTCGTGATGGAAAGAGAGGAGATTGCTTTGAGGTAGTTTATCCTTTTACCTTGACAATGCCTGACAGTACGCTCGTTACCTTAGAGAGCGATGATGATAGAGCAGTAGTTAAAGCCTGGCATGACGCGCACCCTGAGGTTAAAGAGAAGGGTGTATTTGTATTTCCTATAAATATACTTTTGGATGGAATTGAAATGACCATCAGCGATGAGGGGGAACTTAAATCTATTGCTGAAGGATGTAAAAATGGCAAAGATCGAGATGGAAAGAGAGGAGATTGCTTTGAGATAGTTTATCCATTTATCTTGATGATGCCTGATAGCACCTTAATCATCTTGGAAAGTGAAGAGGACCGAGCAGCGGTAAAATCTTGGCATGAAGCCAATGCTGAGGTGAAAGAAAGAGGCACATTTGTGTTTCCTATCAGCTTAGAATATCCCGATGGGATTAAGGTTGAAATTGATACCAAAGAAGACTTTGAAGAGATAAAAAAGGATTGTTAAGAGAACGATAGGGATGGATCATATTAATTTCTACCAATAATAAGGAATTAGGATATTTAGATTAAATGCGACATGGATGAGCCATGTCGCTTAATTATAGCTTGCTTGGAGAAAGATAAATTTAAAGAATGCTTTGATCGTTGGTTTGATGAATTGCGTAATTACATCACTTATCGTTGTGGGGATTCTGAGTTGGCTACAGACATCGTCCAAGAGGCTTTTTTAAGAGTATGGAAAAAGAAAATTTCCTATGAAGGTGACAAGACAAGGGCATTACTTTATAAAATGGTCAAAGAACTTTGGATCTCGGAGTATCGAAAAAAACAAGTGGAATACAAATATCAGCTCAATTTAAAACAACCTTTAGAATCTAATGAAACCGAAAATCAATTAGACTTCAATGAACTTATGACAAAATATGAAAATGCGTTAAGGATGATGTCAGAAAAGCGTAGAGCTGTCTTCCTTATGAGTCGAATGGAGGCCATGACCTACGGTGATATTGCCACTCGACTTATGATTTCAGAGAAAGCAGTTGAGAAACGCATGCGTTTTGCATTGAAAGATCTAAGAAAACTCTTAATAGTATGAAAAGCAGTTTGCATAATAATGAGTTCAGTGATGAGGAGAAAATGTTATTTTCTAAATCGAGCATAGATTATGGAAAAACAAAAGAAGAGATTTGGGCTTCCTTAGACTTAAAGGATGATGTTTCTTCTGATGAGCCAAAAAAAATTCACATTTATCCAATGTTCTTGCGTGCAGCGGCCATGATCGTTTTTATGTTTGGTTTGGGCCTATTAGCTCGCTTTTATGAGAAAAATATTAATGTGAAATTGGGCCAATTGATCAGCTACAATTTACCTGACGGATCATTAGTTCATTTGAATGCAGATTCACAGTTGAAATATTATCCCATTTGGTGGTGGATGGAACGAGAAGTTATGCTGCAAGGGGAAGCATTTTTTGAAGTGAAAAAAGGTTCTAAATTTTCTGTTCAATCAGGAAGTTATGCCACTGAAGTGCTGGGAACAACTTTTAATATATTTGCTCGAAAAAGTGGATATGAAGTTTTTTGTGCAACAGGAAAAGTTCAAGTAAAACATTTTGAAAACACCTCAATTTTAAACCCAGGAGATTATCTAAAAAAAGTGGGATCAAACAAAATATTGATTGAGCATAAAGTGTCCAAATCCGATGTGATGGCATGGAGACTTGGCAAATTTAATTATAATACTACGCCCATATCAAAAGTGATGGCAGACGTAGCGCGTCATTATGATATTGATATTCAAATGGAAATGATAGACAGCGATATTTACTATACCGGTTTCTTTGATCGAGCCAAATCTGCAGATACTACATTAAAAATCATATGTAATAGTTTGGGATTTTCTTTTGAAAAAGAAACAGCTAGAAAGTACCGAATAAAAAAGATCATTTATTGACGCATATCTTGATTATTTTGTCCAATAAATATGTGTTTTTGATTTTTTTTTCCTTGTTGTGTAAGGGCGCCCTTATGGGACAAGGTTGGACTCTGAATTATCAAAACCAACCCCTCAATGACATATTACTAGATTTGAATGATCAATATGGGGTACAAGTATCTATAGATGCTGATTTTTCAAGAAATTGCCAGATTACATTAACTGGAAATTTTCGATCTGTTGAAACTCTCATGCATAGGTTGGCAGCCCATTGCAATCTAGAGGTAAGTTTGATGAATAAAGTGTATCTCTTTTCGAATCCTACTATTTTATCGCCCAAGCAATCTATCTCAACTTATTTATTTCAAGGTCAGTTAATGGAAAGTTCCTCAAAAGAAATAATTCCTTATGGCTTGATTAAGATAGGGGATCAAGAGTTTCAAACAGATGAAAATGGAAAGTTTTCGGTACAAGCAGCTCATTTTTCTGAAAGTATTTCTGCTTGGGGCTTGGGTTATCAGCAGTTGGATACGGTAATGACTGCCCAAAATGAAATTCAACTGATATTAGCCCCTCATTTGCTACTTCTCGATGCTGTGTTTTTAGCCGAGAGTAACAAAAAGAGCGAAGCACATTTAGGAAAAAATATAGGTCAAATTCAGTTTAATAATGTCAATAATGCCTTGGCACCAGGGATGAGTAATAATTTAATTTTCAATAATCTGAGGCTATATCCAGGGATATTGGCTGCAGGTGAATCGAATACTGATTTTGTTATTTGGGGTTCTTATAGCGGTCAAAATAGGGTTACATACGATGAAATCACCATGTTCAACAGTTGGGGTATCAGTGATGATATCGGCAGAATTAACCCATACATGGTCAAGAATGTAAATGTTTACAAGGGCGGCTACGGTGTATTACATGGTGACAGAGTGGGTGGTGTTGTTGAAATTGATGGGACGCAAGGCGACAAAACCAAGTTGACCGGAGAACTGAGCCTTATCAATCAACTTACGAGTGGGCGACTAAATATTCCATTATTTTCCAATAAAGCATCCTTACAAGTAGGTATGCGTAAAACCTACTTCAATTTTACAAATTGGTCAGCCGAACATGATGATAAAAATGATTTTATCAACTCTAATTATGACTATTCGGACTTCAATACCAAATTTAATACTACGTTTAAAGGAGGTGATGAACTTTCTTTGAGTTATCTGCAGAGCAAGGATGATTATTACTCAACTTTTAAGAGTAAAGAAGGCAGATCGGGCAGAGATAATACGTTTGAAGATAATAATATAAATTCCAACCAAGCGGGTTATGCCATCAAATACCTTAAAAAATGGTCAGAAGGAGGACATTCATCTTTCCTGCTAACACAAAGTATATATCGGGCCGTTCTCAACGTAAGTTATTATGAGGATGATAATTCCCTAGTTCCAGAAATTAAAGATACGTGGACCAACCCTATTGAAGAAGCTAAGTTGAGTTTGAAACATGCGTTTTCAGCAAAAGGGATTCATCAGTTACAAGTAGGTTTATCCATCATTAACAACCAAACCTATATTTCCTCGAGCAAAGGATTTAATATTTTGAATAATGAATCTCAGTCACTTACCAGATTTAATCTTTTTGTACATGACCAAATGCAGTGGAACTCACGTCTGTACATCGATTGGGGTATCAAGACCAGTTTTTTTGATAATATGAGGAACCAAGCTTATCTACAGCCGAGAATCAATGGGAGATGGGAAATTAATAAACTTTGGAGTGTCTATTTAGGCTGGGGGATATACAATCAATTTGTTAACAAAAGTCCAATTATTGATGATTATGTCAATCGATCAGATATTTGGCAGATTGCTGATGGCATAGAAACCCCTGTTTTGAATGCTAATCATCATACTTTGGGTTGGGCATTTCGTCCTGATAATTTTGAATTGCATTTAGAGGGTTATTACAAGACCATCAATGGTTTGAGTAGATTTTATTTCAATCGAAATTTCAATTCAATTTTGAATGTGGGATCTGCAAAGAGTAAGGGATTAGATGTTTTTTTGAAAAAATCAATGCTAAGGCATAAATTTATTCTTTCGTATTCATTAGCTGAAGTAACTCAAAAGTTCAATAAACCAAAAGGGCAAGAAGAAGAACTTCGAGCTCCACAAAGTCAAAAACACGAATTGAAAACTGCGGCCATATTAGACTTTTATCCTTGGCAGTTTACCGTCAGTAATGTTTACGGATCTGGTTTTCCTAATAGGCCACAAGATCGAAGGATGCCAATATCATCTAAGTATTTTCGTGCCGATGCCGCAGCCCAATATTCTTTTGATATCAATAAATTGAATTTTCAAACAGGATTTTCATTGCTCAATATCACCAACTATACCAACATAAGATTGAACCAATCGGTCAATGTTCCAGGGGATCAAATTATAAATACCTACGGTATTCCTTTCACCTTTACCATGTTTTTGAATCTTCTTTTTTAATAGCGTTGTTATCAAGTTGCCGACATTACAACATGATTAGCACATTGTTGAGGAAAGAGATGAAATGAAAAATTGGAATTTTTTTAACCGTTCATTAATCGCTAATGATGTGCGATCAAAAAACTCCAGCCATCTCATGGAGTCATCTTTCTTCATTGCGTTGATTAACTCTAACTCCGTACATAAATGGATTTTATGTTCTTTAAAAAAGGCTGAATATTTTGATCTAGGCGATATGATTTTATTATTGGAATAAGGTGTAATTACCATGTTGGTCTGAAGGTTGACTGTGTTCAATTAAGCTCGGTGAGTCCTTTTCTAAGTTAGCGATCAATGGACTGACCGGATGCGCGGTAAGTGGCCAGAGATGCGTTGATTTGCTGATTTCTTCAATTTCGAGAGCTGTGGTGCCTGCATTCATCCACGAGATGGTCTCTTTTTCACCTAAGCACAAAGGCATGTTTTCCTGATAAGGGGTCATTCGCTCATCGGAGTGCTGCGTGATCATGATAAAGCTATGATTTGCCTTTTCATTGAAATCATCTTTTTCTTCCCAAATCCCAGCAATGGCAAGGGGCTTTTTGTCGGTACGAGAAATGAAATAAGGGACGGCTTTCTTTTTTGCAAAAGGTTTCCAAACATAAAATCCATCTACAGGGATCAGACATCTATGCGATTTTAGACTTTTTTGATGAGACGCTTTTTTTGACAAGGTCTCTGTATCCAGATTAAACAATTTAGGGCTCATTTTTTTGTTATTTGCCCAATTCGATATCAATCCCCATTTAAAATATTGAAAATGAGCCGTATTGTCTTGCGTAATGACGGGTAGGTCTTGGGTCGGTGCGGCATTGTAGCGAGGTACAAACTCATTTTTGAAAGTGGCACTAAAATGTTTTTCTAAGACCTCTTGATGGTTTGAAAGGGTATATCGATCTATCATATTTGTAAACGTAATTTAGCCTAACTTTTAAAATAATTGACAGCAAATACCTCAGACCAATAAGTTTTTGCGATAAAATTAGGATAGCCACAATGCCCCCCCTTAGGGGTGATTTTATAGGAAACATGATCTGAATGCCCTGCAATGGATTTATTTAATATTTTTGGTGTCAAAAAGGGATCATTCATTGCATTAAGTATTTTGGTAGGAATTTGAATATTTTCTAGAAAATTTTTGGCACTGCATTTCTCATAGTAATCTTCAGCATGTTCAAACCCATGTATGGGTGCGGTAATTAAGTCATCAAAATCATAAATAGTATGGATGTTTTCTAGTTTTTTGAGATCGAAGAGCTCTGGGTACTGGGCATGCTTAGCTCGTGCTTTCTTTTTTAGAGACCTCATGAATCTCCGTTGATAATGATAGTTTTTTGGTGTGTTCAAATGAAGTGATCCAGATTTCAAATCCAGAGGGGCAGCAATTGCACAAGCTTTTTTCACCTTCTTATAAGCGCCTTGTTCACCTAAAAATTTGAGTGTCAGGTTGGCCCCAAGACTGAAACCGATCAGATAAATTTCATGATAGTCTTTTTCGGTATGATTGACGACTGCGAAGAGGTCTTCTGTGGCACCACTATGATACATTTTGGGCAGGTTATTGATTTGATCCGAGCACCCTCTGTAGTTCCAGGCGAGGACGTCAAAACCTTCAGAAAAATGGGCATTGGCCATGCCCTTGACATAGGCGCGATCTGCATTCCCTTCCAATCCATGTGAAATAATGACCAATTTTTTACTTTTTTGTTACCCGGAGCCCCAATCGGACGATACAGGTCACCCGGTAGCCTGGTTCTGACAAACAACTTACAGCATGCATTCCCTTGACCTGATATAAAAGCTTCCTTCGCCGGTTCGACTTGTCCCGCAAGAATTTGATCGACCAAGCTATCCTCGTTTTTCAGAGTGCGAGCTAAAATGGAACCTTTGCCGGGTAAAAACAAGGTGTGTTTTGACACTATAGAGCAACGCTTCCACCCAGTGGCTTTGGGTTGGTTGCTATGTAGGAAGATAGTGTGCTCGTTGCCTCTGATTCTTTGGTTGGATGAAAGGGACAAGTCCAGGTTGTCGTCTGATTCGACGAAACGGAGGATCCTGTCCATTTGAATTGCTGTAGTTGAAATCGATTCAGATTGGTTGGCAAGCCAGAGATGAGCGACTTTTCTTCTTATTGCCTGAGGTAACTTCCTTAACTCCTTCGTGTTGATTTCGTTATTGCTTATGCATTCTCCGAGAACCCGCTCAACCCAATCATTTAAAGCTTCCTCTTGTTCTTCCAGTAAATCCCTACTTCTGCTCATACCTCCCAGCAGATCCCTGTCGGCATCTTCTTTGAGTTGCCTTAAGCCATTCTTTCTAATGCGATTGCGAAGGTAGTATGAGGACTCATTGCTCTTGTCGTTGCGCCAGGGAATCCTGAAGTCCGCTAGTTTCGCGCGAATATCTTCACGATTGATGGTGATGAATGGTCGGGCAATATGAATTTGTCCATGCTTGTGTACGGGGCGTGGAGCACAAAGACCTTGAGGGCTTGCCCCACGGGCGAGTCTCCAGATCATTGTTTCAGCAACATCGTCCTGATTGTGGCCTTGAATCAGAAGCTTTGTTTTGCTGCTTTTGCAAAACTTGATGAATGGCTCTAACCTTTCGTCTCTAAGAGTTCCTTCGTCGTTCTTTGTACGAGGAGACGAAGGTCGGTAAATCGAGTGATTGAGTTCTAGTAACCGAGCCAATTCAGAGACGAATTGCTCATCCTTATCCGACTCCTCCCTCAAGCCATGATTGAAGTGGAGGACGCATATTCTGTTGCGACAGTGAGGGAATGCCGCATAAACCATCAAAAGAGCGAAGGTTGAATCAGCTCCACCCGAGCATGCAACGGCAATGGGCGAGCTCGAGAAATCTTTCAATGCACCGACCGCCTTCTCGTGCCAGCAATTCAATGGGAAGGTTGTGAGTAGCTCACTTGAGGCGGCTCGAAGCTTTTTGCCCGAAGTAAGCTGCTCAGTCACTTGTCGAGTGGTCTCCTCAGGGACCAATGAAGTCGGAAGGGAACCACTTGCGCAGGCACTCGGGGATCTTGACGCGACCATCCTCCTGCAAGTGGTTTTCAAGAATGGCAGCCAGGACACGGGGAATGGCGAGAGCCGAACCGTTGAGAGTGTGAACGGGTTTGGGCTTGCCGTCCGAGTCGCGGAACCGGATGTTTGCCCTGCGGGCTTGAAAGTCCGTGAAGTTACTGCAACTGGACACTTCAAGCCACCTTTTTTGCCCTGCGGCCCAGACCTCCAGGTCAAATTGTTTGGAATGCGGGAAGCCAATATCTCCGGAACAAATCAAGAGCACGCGGTACGGAAGTTCGAGCTTTTGAAGCAATCCCTCGGCATCCGCTCTCAGGGAGTCCAGTTCTTCGAAGCTATGGTCGGGGTGTACCCATTTGACTAACTCTACTTTATCGAACTGGTGCAGTCGGTTGAGCCCACGGACGTCTTTCCCCCAACTTCCTGCTTCTCTCCGGAAGCAAGGGGTGTAGGCGACTCGCTTGACAGGCAAATCTTCGGAGGGGATAATTTCGTCGCGGAAAAAGTTGGTTACGGGAACTTC
>CAJXAT010000013.1 GCA_913050055.1 uncultured Flammeovirgaceae bacterium
AAAAAATCTTCTGCTTTTCCATGTAAAAAAGTAGTTTCTCTGGATGGCAAACCAGTGTTATCATCTATATTGTAATCATCAATGAACTCAGTTTCATGTGGTTGCGTGCACATATCCTGTAATAATTTTGTCGTAGCATCTGGTACACGTTGCAATAAAAGTTTTCCATTCTGTTTCAACGCCTGTTCAGCATCTAAAAATGGCAATTGTGATATATATTCCAACGCCCTTTCCCATTGCTCTAAATCTTCTAATAAAATTCGTAAATACAATTCACTTTCTCCATACCTCTCTGCCAACGAAGCAGCTTCTTGTATATACCCAGCTTTTCTCAAAACCTGTGCAGTAGCCTTCGCATCAAATTTATCACCAAATTTAGTCGATAAGAATTTCTGTATATTTTCACTATCTTGTTGCTTTGTAAAGCATTTAATCAATAAAGAAGTGTGCACTGGAGTAACACCACCATCGCGATGCATATGCAACGCTTCTAAATATCTGGTCAAGTTGATAATACGTCTAGGGTGTTTTGCATTTAAAAAACGGCGAATGACATCAGATGGCTGAACTCCTGTGCCACCAATTGTTTTTATGTATTGATCAATCGCTTTGGAATATTCCCCTTTATCGAACAAATGTTCCGCATACATTTTGTGTATTTGATACGTTCGGCGTCCACTAGTCATTCCTTTTTGTTCAACACTGACAATTTTCAATGCATTTTGATACAAATGCTTTCGAAATAATTGATTCAATTTTTCCTCTAACCCTTTCTCTTTTAATATATAAACTTTCTGCGTACTTGTAATTATAATTAGACAACCCCATTGACGAATTAGATGATTTATTTTACCATCTACGTTCAGCAAACTAGCATTATTTGCAGTTGCACGTATATCTTGCCCAAAATTCGTGGCATTGTTAGCGCTATTATTGGTGTTGTTATTATTATTATTATTAGTATTATTACTACTACTGCTATTGTTATTGTTGTTATTATTACTACTAGTATTCATCGCATTACTCGATGAGCGTAAAGTCATACTAAATGCACTGTATTTATTTACTAAATCATACAAATTCACACGTTGTAATCCTCTACCTACATCCATAATTAATATTACATATCCTTTCTTGTCTTTATTTTTTGATGATGTATTAAACCATTTTAAAAATACTTTTTTCCCATCACATACGTAACAATCTAATCGATCCTCACTGTCGTAATAAAAAAGCCCTTCCTCTTGAGCAACAACTACATATCCATCTGAGCTTAAAGTTGCACAATCAGTATCTACAATACAACCTGGGAATTCATTGCAACTATTTCGTAAAGAAATTTTATGGCTTGGTGATTATTACCAAGTAGGGGTGGAAAATGTCCCCTTTCCCCAAATCGCACCCGGCTATCTACTCTTCGATGCTCTTATAAAAAATAAAGCTTTTGAAATAAAGTTTTTAGAAAGATATCTATATTTCATTGAAGACGTTTTTGATCCAACAAGGGTCGAGGATATCCTTCAAGAAATGATTGATAAAATAGGAATCGAATGGATAAAGCACGAGGAAACTTGGCCCTATTATAAATATTATGATACATGGATCTTAATTTTAAATGACATGTCATTATTCAATGAAGAAAGAAATCAATGGATCAAACCACATATTGAAGAACTCTTAGAGAATGCAAGAGAAGAATAAAATCGTTTTAACCATCCGCTTTGTCATTCTTAAATTAAAAAATAAGAATGGTTCATACAGATAAATTCTTTTAGGCCGAGGTTTTATCTATCTTCGCAACTTAATAAATCATTCACTAAAAAAAAGTTTTTGATCCGATGACTACTGATCAATTAAAAGACTTGAAGGCACGCATATTGGCCTTAAGGAGGTTTCTTTGACTACGATGCCAAGAAAAAAGAGCTCAAAGAATTAGAATTAGTTTCAGCACAACCTGAATTTTGGGTAGATCCCAAGGAAGCAGAAAAAACCATGAAAATCATTCAAGGGAAAAAGGCCTGGACTTCAAGTTATGAAAAACTAGAAGAAAGCCTTGGGGATACTGAAACCCTATTTGAATTCATGGAGATGGGTGAAGCCACAATACCAGAAGTAGAGCAAGCCTTTCAGCATGCGTTAAAACAAACCGAAGCGCTTGAATTGAAAAAAATGCTCTCCTCAGAGGAAGATCAGCTTTCGGCCATGTTACAAATCAATCCTGGTGCGGGTGGGACCGAAAGCAATGATTGGGCGGGTATCTTAATGCGCATGTACATCATGTGGGGTGAATCCAATGGGTACAAAGTGAGAGAGGTTGATTTTCAGGCGGGTGATGTGGCGGGTGTCAAATCCGTAACTCTTGAATTTGAAGGTCTCTTGGCTTATGGATTTCTGAAATCCGAAAACGGCGTTCATCGATTGGTGCGAATTTCTCCGTTCGATAGTGGGGGTAGAAGGCATACCTCATTTGCCTCGGTTTATGTGTATCCCGTGGTGGATGATAGCATTCAAATAGAAATCAATCCCAATGATGTGACAATGCATACCTCAAGATCAGGAGGAGCCGGAGGACAAAACGTTAATAAAGTAGAGACTAAGGTTCAACTAACGCATAAGCCTTCTGGAATTGTAGTAGTTTGTCAGGTCGATCGATCGCAGCTAGCCAATAAAGAGCGTGCTATGACCATGCTTAAATCCCAACTTTACCAGATTGAAGTAGAGAAGAAAAATGCCGAACGTGATAAAGTGGAAGCAGGTAAAAAGAAGATTGATTTTGGATCTCAAATAAGAAATTATGTCTTGCATCCTTATAAATTGATTAAAGATGCACGAACGGGACATGAGCGCACAGACGTGCAAAACGTTTTAGATGGTGACCTTAATGATTACATCAAGGCCTTTCTTTTAAGAGATAATAATGATTAATAATCATGTCGGTGCTCCATCGATTACGCCAAAAGCAAAAATTTATACCCTGAGTTTCTGGCTGTTATGTGGCAGCTCTTTTTTGTTCTTTGGTTCCTTCTCCATGATTTTACCTGAGTTGCCTGATTATCTTGCCAGCTTAAATGGCCAAGAATATTTAGGATTGGTCGTGTCATTATTTACTTTAAGTGCGGCCGTATCTCGTCCATTCAGTGGTAAATTGACCGATAAATGGGGGCGAATTCCCGTTATGTTCATCGGGGCTTGCATCAGTGGTCTGGCTGCATTGATTTACCCTTTAACGACTACTGTTTTTGGATTCTTAATTATTCGATTCTTACATGGCTTCAGTGCAGGCTTCAAGCCCACCGGGACCTCGGCTTATGTCGCTGATATCATTCCTGCTAACCGCCGCGGAGAAGCTCTGGGTATCCTAAGTATGTTTGGTACCATTGGTATGGCATCCGCTCCTATTCTCGGTTCTTGGATTTTTTTAACCTACGATATCAATACGCTTTTTTATTGTAGTTCGGTCTTTTCCATTGGTTCGGTACTAATTTTATTTGGTATGAAAGAAACGCTCAAAAACAAAGACCCTTTCAAGCTTGCTCTTCTTAAAATAGGGAAAGCAGATTTGTATGAACCTTCGGTTATTCCTCCTTCATTGATTATGGTGTTAACTACTTTTTCCTTTGGAACTGTGATTACCTTATCCCCTGATTTTAGTGGCTTTTTGGGTATTCAGAATAAGGGATTATTTTTCTCGTTTTTTACGGGTTCCTCACTTTTGGTTAGATTTCTAGGTGGTAAGTTGTCTGATCATTTTGGACGTATATTAATTTTAAGATACAGTACGCTGTGTTTGTGTATCAGCATGATTATTATTGGCTTTGCCACAGATAATACAACTTATTTTGCCGGAGCCTTTCTTTTTGGGATAGGTTATGGTCTCAATTCCCCTACGCTATTTGCTTGGGCCATAGACCTATCACCTGAAAAGAGTATAGGCAGAGGCATTTCAACTTTGTTTATTTTTTTAGAAGTCGGTATTGGTGTGGGCTCGCTTATATCCGGCAGCTTCTACCAAGGTTTTACTACACGTTTTCCTTGGCTATTTATGATTTCGGCATTTTTTTCATTTATTGCCTTTATCATTGTGTTAACTAAAAAAAGATGACTCCTAAACTATTAAAATGGCTTTATGGCTTGGTGGGTATGGTTCATTTATTAGGCATTGTATTCAATAATCAAGAAATATTAAATGCTACGAAGCCATTTTTAATGCCTATCCTGCTCTACTATCTTTATCAATCTCAGATTGAGCAGGTGACCCTAAATACTATCCTGCTCTGGATTTCAATCGTGTTTGCTTGGTTAGGCGATTTGGCCCTTATGCAAGGAGATAATTATTTTTTATTGGGCGTCGCCATGTTTTTCATGGCTCAGCTATGTTATATTTTCTTATTTCTAAAGTCGGTCGAAGAACCTATTAAATAAAAGTTCCTTCCTTTACTCCCTTATCTACTAACTGACATTTTCTTGTTTTACATTCTTCTTCCAAAAACTGATGAGCTTCTGATCCCCGTTTTTATCTATGGCCTTAGTCTCATAGGTATGGCATGTATCGCCAGACTCAGACAGGGAAGAACAAATTCCAAAAGTTACCGCTACGTCTTGATAGGAACCTTACTCTTCCTTATCTCTGATTCCTTATTGGCCCCAAAGAAAATTTTTATGAGATATTCATTAGGCTGGAATATGAATCATGACGACTTATATGGGCGCACAGATTTTGATCACAGGAGGCGTACTTCAGAACAATTAATGACCAAAAATGATTACTTAATAAAATGTTACTTATTCAAAAAACTCTTTCATTTTTTCATAAAATCCCTTATCATTCTTTGACGGTGCGGGTACGAAATTTTTTGAATCTTTGAAGTTTTCTAAAATACTTCGTTCTTCTTTTGAAAGTGTTTTTGGTGTCCAAACATTGAGATGTATCAATTGATCCCCTCTACGATAACCCTCAATATCTTTAATTCCTTTTCCTTTTAATCTTAAAATTTTGCCACTTTGAGTTCCTGAATCAATTCTAATCTTCACCTTTCCGTCTATGGTGGGTACTTCAACAGAGGCGCCCAAAGCCACATCTAAGAATGATAAATAGAGATCATATATGACATTATTTCCATCTCTCTTCAGCTGATCATCCTCGATTTCTTCAATAACAATCAATAAATCGCCGGCGACGCCTCCTGCTACTTCATTTCCTTTACCCGACATCGATAATTGGATACCATCACTGACTCCAGCAGGTATTTTTATGGCAATGACCTCTTCTGTACGGTTCATCCCTGAATTGTCAGCTCCTGATCCTTTACTATCTACGAGCTCACCAGCACCTCCGCATGACGGACAGGTAGCGCTAGACATCATTTGACCTAGCATCGTATTCATTACTTTACGTACTTGGCCCGTACCTTGGCAAGAAGGGCAAGACTTAAAAGTGGTCGATGGATCTACCATGAGCCTATTGACCTTGATCTTTTTCTCTACTCCCTCAGCGATTTCTTGAAGGGTCAATTTAATCTTAATTCTTAAGTTGGTGCCTTTTCGCCTACGTCCACCTCTTGAACCACCTCCACCAAAAATACTCTCGAAAGGGCTACCTCCACCCCCACCGCCAAAAACATCGCCGAACTGTGAAAAAATATCCTCCATATTCATAGAACCTCCAGAAAATCCTCCGGCACCTCGATTACCTTGATGACCATATTGATCATAACGCCTTCTTTTTTCATCATTGCCTAGGATCTCGTAAGCCTCTGCCGCTTCTTTGAACTTATCTTCAGAAGCCTTGTCGTCAGGATTTTTGTCGGGATGATATTTTATAGCAATTTTTCGATAAGCCTTTTTAATCTCATCTGCAGTGGCACTGCGGCTCACTTCTAATATTTCATAACAATCTCGTTTGCTCATCTTAATCTTTGGATCCAGTTACAACTTTGGCAAAGCGGATCACTTTCTCACCAAGAAAGTAACCAGGCTCGACAATGTCAATAATTTTGCCTGCTAAACTTTTGTCAGGTGCGGGTATTTGAGTGATTGCCTCATGGAAATTCTCGTCAAAATCATCTCCTGAAGCCGTTTCCATTTTTTTTAACCCTTTCCCTTCAAGCGTATTTTTAAATTTATTGAAAATCAATTCAACGCCTTCAACAGCGCCTTCCGTTCCCGCTTTCAATGCTCGATCAAAATCATCCGCAATGGGAATTAAAGCCTTCATTAATCCACTATTGGCGGTACTGATCAATTCAAGACGTTCTTTAGAAGTTCTTCTCCTGTAGTTTTCAAACTCGGAATATAATCTTAAATATTTATCCTTATATTCTGCTACCTCTGCAGCTAAATCGATCTCTCCTGAAGCAGCAACTGAATCCTCTTCTGGATTCTCCAAATCAATAGCAGGATCCACTGCTCCGTTTATTTCTTTAGCTAGCTTTTCAATATCCTTTTTCGCTTTTTTGTCTGCGCTTTTTTTCTTCTTTGTCATAGATCTCTTAATGAAAGTCTTTGGTTTATAAGTAAGACAATTTTATTGCCAAAATACAATATAATGACAATATGACAGATGTCTAATTTAGATACCGCCAAATGGCATCTTTTAACGCCACAAAACCTTGAGCAGTCCAACTCGAAATATATAAATGTGACACCGTTGTCAGCGTGGCCGAAATTTCAATTTTTAATTCATCATCAAGTAAATCTGCCTTTGAAATTGCTAAAACTCTTTCTTTATCTAAAAGTTCTGGATTATGTTTTTCCAATTCTTTGAGCAGTATTGAATACTCCTTCAAAATGTCATCTGCATCTGCAGACACCAAAAAAAGCAAAATGCTATTGCGCTCAATATGCCGCAAAAACCGAGTCCCCAATCCTTTGCCTTCTGCCGCTCCTTCAATGATTCCTGGAATATCGGCCATCACAAAAGACTGACCCTCACGATAGGCCACTACGCCTAAATTAGGAGTCAATGTCGTAAAAGGATAATCTGCTATTTCTGGCTTAGCCGCAGACATAGCTGCGAGCAAAGTAGATTTACCTGCATTGGGAAACCCGACCAAACCCACGTCGGCCAACAGCTTTAATTCAAGAATTACAGCCTTTTCAATGGCCTCTTCTCCCGGCTGCGCATACGCTGGTGCCTGTTTGGTCGCGGTTTTGTAATGTGAGTTTCCTTGTCCCCCTCTTCCTCCATTAAGCAAAATTTTTGTTTCGCCATCAGCCAAAATCTCTAATAATTTTTCTCCCGTCTCAGCATCCCGTGCGATCGTACCAACAGGCACCTCCAAAATAATATCACTCCCGTTGGCCCCAAAGCTATTTTGGGCACCTCCATTTCCACCATCTTCTGCCCTTATGTGTTTCCTATATTTTAAATGCAAGAGCGTCCACTGTTGGCTGTTCCCCTTTAAAATAATGTGGCCCCCGCGTCCGCCATCTCCACCGTCAGGACCACCCAACGGCACATGCTTTTCACGTCTAAAATGGACCGAACCTGCACCCCCAACACCTGATTTACCAAAAAATTTTACATAGTCTATGAAGTTTGAAGCCAAAAAAATTTTATTTTAATGCATCCAACTCATGTATAATAAATTGAAAGATAGATTCAATTGAGCCTGCTCCTTTTATCCTTACATATTTTTGCTGATGCTCATAATATATGGCTACTGGCGTAGTTTCCTGATTATATACTTTTATGCGATTTTCGATTTTAGCATCATCTTGATCATCTTTTCGTCCTGAAGTCTTCCCTCTTTCTCTTAAGCGGATTCGCAGTTCTGAAAATTCTACCTCAAGAGACAACATACTTGTAATCGACAAATCATGTTTTAACAACATTTGATCCAATGCCAGGGCCTGTTGGACCGTTCTTGGAAATCCATCAAAAATAAAGCCTTTGGCCATAGATTCTGTAGCTATTCGATCTTCAACCATTTTAATAACTATAGCATCTGGAACTAAATTACCTTGGTCCATATAGCCTTGGGCCAATTTTCCCAAGTCTGTCCCTTTTCCCAGATGTTTTCTAAATAGATCGCCCGTGGATAAATGTAAAAGTCCATATTGCTTTACAATCAGCTCACTTTGGGTTCCTTTACCTGCTCCAGGCGGTCCGAAAAGCACAATGTTTAACATTTTAATTATGGTTTAATTAAATTATCAGTTGGTCAAGTTAAAGATTTTTCATGAGGTAGCTATACATCCCAATCATTGCATCAATATCTTTGAGATGCACGCGTTCATCGGGTGAGTGAACATAATCTTCGGGCGCCCCAATAAAACACCAGTCTATAGGAAATGGAGACATTTGAATTTCCCTACCATCACTAGAGCCCCCACCTTCTACTTCAAGCTGATAAGGGATGCCACTTTCTGCCGCCAATTGTAATAATTTATCAAGAAAGATCTTTCGAGGAATATTGCGGTCTCTTAACGAAATCACCACACCTTTACCTGGCTGAACTCCCTCTGTCACCCAAGTAACGTCACTTAACAATGCATTTCTAATTTGAAAGCGCGCTTCTAAATACCTAAGAACAAAGGGTACACTCCCACCGCCATGCTCTTCATAGGTTGTAAAAGCGATGACACCATCTTCCAATTGCTCAGCAACCTTTAAGGCATTGTAGACCCCCAAACGATTGTCTAAATATGGGGTCTGCACGTATTCTTCTGTCAACCTGAAATTTGACTTAAAAACCAAAGAAGTTCCTCTATCAATGCCCCGAGGAAAATCATGAAAAAGTCGTCCCTCTTGAGGAAGTAGCTTACAAACAATAGAACCTATGCTGTCTTCTCCAGTCAATTCAAATCCCAATTCGGCCTCAGGTCCACCAATTGGCACCAGTTGATTGGCATATCTGACCGTAAACCCAATCGTATCCACGTGGGCAAAAATAGCCGTTCTAGGTTTACCAAAAACTAACATAACTACATCCTGAAATTCAGAGCCATACACTACCTCGGGCATCACCTTCCAGCGATGCTTCTGTGTGGAGATATAATCCAACAGAAATTCCCTCATCCGAAATTCTTCTCCGGATGGCGCATGAACATTTATTAAATTTTCAAGTAATTTCAATTTTCTTAAGATACTTTTGATGGCAAAGATGAACGAGCCTAGTTTAAAAACAAACAAATAGTCAAAACAGTTTGATGTTCCAGAAATGACAGAGATCATACCCTACTTTACCGTTTATGCATCAAGTGCTATTCGTTTCATTTTAGGTCCTGCATTGGGTATCGGATATGGTCTCGGTATAGGCCCCACTATCCTATTAACTACTGCAGGGATGATGTCAACCGTTTTTTCCATCACCTTCTTTAACTATATCATTCAGATTTTTATCCAACGCTTTTTTAGCCTAAAAAAGAATAAAAAATTTACGCCAAGAACCAGAAAATTTATTAAAATATGGAAATATTCAGGTGTCAAAGGGGTAGCCTTTATCACCCCCATCGTACTCAGTCCGGTCATTGGAGCATTACTCCTTAATGCTGTCGGAGCCAAGAAAAAAGAAATCATCAAATGGATGTTATTAAGTGGACTTCTTTGGGCCTCTATAGAAAGTGCTCTATTTTATTTCTTAGGAAACTCATTGGGGATACTCACCTGATTCATAGATTAGCTTAATACATTTTCACAAAATAAAAGATGAAACTAGTACATGATTATATATTAAATACTAAAACATCAAGTCAAATTCATTGAGTTAAAATCTTACCCAATTATCTTTGCAATATGGAATTAAAGAATGACCTTCTCATCAGGGCAGCAAAAGGTGAACTGACAGAAAGAACCCCTGTTTGGCTCATGAGACAGGCCGGGAGAATTCTGCCAGAATACAGAATTATACGAGCTAAATTAAGTGGATTTAAAGAATTAGTTGAAACGCCAGAATTGGCAGCGGAGGTCACCTTACAACCTGTAAATTTATTGGGCGTAGATGCCGCTATTATTTTTTCAGATATTCTAGTCATTCCCGAGGCCATGGGATTAAGTTATGAGATGATCGAAAAAAAAGGCCCACATTTCCCCAAAACATTAAAGTCCGAAGCAGATATCAAATCATTGCATAAGGTTGAGGGTGGAGAACTTAACTATGTTTACGAGGCCATTCGCCTAGTTAAAAAAGAACTCAAAGGCCGTGTTCCTCTTATTGGTTTTGCTGGGGCACCCTGGACTATTTTATGCTATATGATAGAAGGAGGGGGAAGTAAAACATTCTCCAATGCACGGAAATTTCTCATCCAAGAACCCAAATTAGCGCATAACGTCTTGAGTATGATTACCGATAGTACCATTAAATATTTGCACAATCAAGTACTCGCAGGAGCTGATCTCATACAAGTTTTCGATTCTTGGGCAGGTATACTTTCACCGGATCAATACAGAGAATTCTCTATACCTTATATCGAAAAGATTTCAAAGTCCATTCTTGACGTACCGGTAACTGTATTTGCCAAAGGTGCCTATTTTGCCTTGAAAGAAATGAGCAATTTCTCCTGTAATATCATTGGCTTAGATTGGAATATGGACGTCAATGAAGCAAGGATTTTACTTAAAGGCAAGACATTGCAGGGCAATTTAGACCCCTGTGTTTTGTACGGCGATCGAGACTCGATCAAATTTGAAACAAAAAAAATGCTCGAGAAGTTTAAAGGCCATCCTCATATTGCCAATTTAGGTCATGGCGTTTATTCAGATACCGATCCAGATCACGTTAAAATTTTCATTGAAGCCGTAAAAGCTTTTAAGGCTTAAAAAAAGGTTCGAATAATGAATGAGCAAGGGCTTCCTCAAAAAGCTGTTTGGCATCTATGGGGACTACACCTGGGTGCTCGCAAACAATGCCTCCTCCCAGGTTGGCCAACTCAGACCAAAATGCCAAGGGTAAATCAAGGGCAAGGCCTAATGCAGCAATAGAAATGACCGTATCTCCAGCGCCAGAGACGTCAGCAATCGATCTCAAATGAGCTGGATGACCAATAAATTGCTCGCCTTTACTGGCAAAAACACCATATTCTGATAGGGTTATTAAATAATTTTGACAGCTTAGCTGCTTGTCTAAAAGACCAATTGCTTTATGTATGACGCTTTGCTGAGTAGGATCAATATTCACTTTAAGGCCTTCATTTAATTCCTTTAAATTAGGCTTAAATAAGCTGGCCCCCTTGAAATGTAAGAAATTCCGTTTTTTAGGATCTACAGCGACTGGAATTTTAAGTCTTTTGGCCTCCTTCATTATCTCAGAAATAAACATTTGATCAAGACAGCCCTTGTCATAATCTTCCATAATGATGGCATGACAACCTTTTATAATTTCAAAGACACTCCTTTGGAGTGACCTTTTATCTTTCTTGTTTAAGGGATGATCCTCTTCCTCATCAATTCTGAGGAGATGATGACCTCCCGAAATGACTCTGTTTTTCTGAGTAGTATTTCTATGGGTACTACGAATAATTCCATCAATCCGGAGTCCAGAGGATGCCATTAAACCTAAAAATTCATTCCCAGCTGCATCTTCTCCTATGACTGAACACAAAATTGGGATAGCGCCCAAGGACTGAATATTTAAGGCTACATTAGCTGCTCCTCCTAATCGTTGATCGCGAGATTTCACATTCAAAATAGGTACCGGAGCCTCGGGAGAAATTCTATCAACCGCTCCATTTATGTAGGCATCCAACATTACATCTCCTACCACTAAAACTTTTAGATTTTTAAAGGCTGTAAAAATATCTGCTAACGTCTGATGAAGCATAGGTCAGATCAATTTTTCTAGTGCTTTGGTTATTCGAGCCAAAGCTATTTTTAAATGTTTTTCTGAAGCAGCATAAGATAACCTCAGACAATTTGGCTCGCCAAAACCCTCTCCTGAAACCAGAGAGACGTACGATTCTTCTAATAAATAAATACAAAGATCAGCCGCATCTCGGATTCCTTTCTTACCAAAGTAACTACTCACATCTGGAAAAAAGTAAAATGCTCCTTGTGGCATATTTGCTTCAACGCCTGGTATTTTTTTTAATAAATCATAGACCAATTGACGTCGTTGATAATAGGCATTGGCCATGGCTTTAGATGCCTCTTTTGGAGAAGTTAAGGCTGTTAAAGCCGCCCTTTGAGCAATAGAGCAATTTGCGGAAGTGATTTGCCCTTGAATTTTGTTCGCTGCCTTGGCCAACCAGAGGGGCGCACCTATGTAGCCTACCCGCCATCCCGTCATCGCAAAGCCTTTGGCAAAGCCATTCACTGTGACGGTACGATTCTGCATCCCTGGCAAAGATCCAATACTCACATGGGCACCTGCAAAATTAATCAATTCATAGATCTCATCTGCAATTACAATGATTTCTGGATGGGCACTTAAAACTTGGGACATCGCTTCAAAGTCTTCTCTAGTAAAAACCGAACCGGTAGGATTACAGGGTGATGAAAAAATAACAGCTTTAGTCTTAGCTGTTATGGCCGCTTTCAGTTGATCCGCATTGGCTTTGAAATCATCTTTGATGTGGCCCTTAATAAGGACACACTTGCCTTCAGCTAATTCGACGAGTGCCGAGTAACTCACCCAATAAGGTGCATATATAATGACTTCATCTCCTGAATCTAATAATGCCAAAAACAAATTTGCTATAGATTGTTTAGCCCCATTTGAAACTACAATTTGATCGGGTGCATAATTAAGCTCATTTTCTTTTTTAAATTTCTCACTGATCGCCTCTCTTAAATCCAAATAGCCATTGACCGGCGCGTACGAAAAATATTTCCCGTCATCTATTGCCTTTTTTGCACCTTCTTGAATATGTTTGGGTGTTTTAAAGTCTGGTTCTCCTAGACTCAAACTGATGACCGCGAAGCCCTTCTGCTTCATCTCTCTCGCCTTAGCTGCCATGGCAAGTGTAGATGACTCAACCATGCCTTTAATTCTTTCTGAAAGTAAATCCATTTAATCTTAATAGTAAATCACAAAAATAAGCTGAATCAATTTGAGGATGGTTAATAATCTTTTTTTTTTCAAAAATCTTACCCGCTAAAGCATTTGATATGGTTAAAGACAGGCCCTCCGATCAAAAAAAAAGGCCTCATTGAACGAAGCCTTTTTTTATTATATTTTAAAATTTTAGGTAGCACAAAATTCTTTCAACCTTCTGTTTTTACTAGGTTCTCTCAATTTCTGCAGGGCCTTTTCACGAATTTGTCTTACTCGTTCTCTCGTTAAACCCATCGCATCACCAATTTCCTCTAAAGTAAACGGGTTATCTAAGGCAATGCCAAAACTCATCATAATGACTTCTCTCTCTCTTGCCGTAAGTGTCGACAAGGCCCGCAACGTTTCCACCTTCAGTGAATCATTGAAAACCAACTGACCATCGGTGGGTCCGGTAGTATGATTCTCCAATATATCCAACAATGAACCGGACTCTTCCTCTCCAAAAGGTGCATCCATAGAAGTCTGCTTGACCTCAGCACCTAATGTATTCCTTATTTCATTGGGCTTCATGTCCAAAATATCCGATAGCTCTTCTTCCGTGGGTTCGCGTTCATATTTTTGTTCAAGCTCAGCATAAGCCCTTCTGATTTGATTGATGGCCCCTGATTTGTTCATGGGTAGTCTTACAATTCTCGATTGCTCAGCCAACGCCTGCATGATGGATTGTCTGATCCACCAAACCGCGTATGAAATGAATTTAAAACCCTTAGTCTCATCAAATTTTTTCGCTGCCTTAATTAATCCTAAATTCCCTTCATTGATCAAGTCATTCAGAGGTAAACTCCTGTTTTGGTATTGTTTAGCAACAGAAACTACAAATCTTAAATTTGACTTTACCAATTTTTCCAACGCCAATTGATCTCCTTCCCTGATTCTCTGAGCTAGATTAACCTCCTCGTCAGGGGTAATCATGGAAACATTACTCACCTCTGTGAAATATTTCTCAAGGGTATGACTTTCTCTTCGATTGGTTATTGATTGGGTTATCTTTAGCTGTCGCATTAATGCTCAATTATATGAAATTTTCAATGTTTTTTTTAAGTCTTTCTAAAGTGTTCTAAGCTGCAAAGCTTCAAAAGACTTATATCAAGATTAAAAACAAATTTGGCGAATTTAATCAAAATTAATCATCTTTTCAACTTTTTCAGGTGCAAATTCAATCAAGAAGAAATAAATGAATTGCGAATCCAAAAAAAATCAATAAGAAAAATCGACAGATACCCTTTTTATTTCAAAATTTTCCCAATAATAATTGGGTTAATGCTCCTCCGGTAAAAGTTGAAGCATGTCGATCATAGAGAGATGCAGAATCTACAAATCAATTCGAAATGCTTCGTTGTTGCCTTTCATTTCCTTTCAAAAACGGCCCCAAACATGCTATTATTGAAAATTATTTGAAAGATAAAAATTGATTCTCAATATCATCTCACGGATTCATATACCTCTATTCAACTTTCCTTGAGGGTCTTGAAGGCAAATATTAATCCCATCCCACTTAAAATAGTGCCAAGAATGAATGGAGCTCCTGGAAAATAAAAAATCGTATGGGCAGCCGTAAAAAAAGCAAAAACTGTCGTCATTAAAAGAGGACCTATGATGGAAGTAACACTAATCAGGCTTGTCAATCCTCCTTGTAATTCACCCTGTTGATCTGAAGTTACCTTTACGCTCATCATCGCTTGCATGGTAGGTCCTGCTAAGCCACCAAGGGCATAGGGAAACATTAAGGCATAAATCATCCATCCTTGCGTAGTGAAAGCAATCAAAAGCATGCCCAGCATATTAAACCCTAGGCCAACATATACCGCTTTTATCTGACCCATAAATTTGACAGCATGACGGATAATCAACCCTTGAACCAGAGCAATCATTAAGCCGACAAAACCTAACGAGTATCCTACTTCAGCTTCACTCCAGCCAAATCGTTCAATAGTGAAATAGGCCCAAGTTGATTGTGTAGCATGATGGGCGATATAGGTGAAAAATAAAGCGACGGATAATCCAATGATAAGAGGATGTCTTTTTAGCTGATTAAAAGTACCAAAAGGATTTGCTCGAGATAATTTAAAAGGACGCCTATTTGATTCTGACAAGGATTCAGGTAAAATAAAATAACCATACAACCAATTAACCAAAGCCAGCCCGGCAGCTGCAAAAAAAGGAATTCTAGAGCCAATATCTCCCAATATCCCTCCAATGACGGGACCAATAATAAATCCCAATCCAAAGGCCGCACCAAGCATTCCAAAGTTTTGGGTTCTTTTTTCTGGTAATGAAATATCTGCTATATAGGCGGATGCCGTCGTGAAACTAGCCCCCCCAATACCTGCAATGATTCGCGCTAAAAACAGCCACCAAAGAGTACTTGAAAAAGCTACCAAAAGATAATCTAAACCTAGGCCAAACAAAGAAATTAAGAGTATCGGTCTCCGACCAAATTGATCACTCAGCCCTCCTAATATGGGAGCAAAAATGAATTGCATAAATGCATAAATGAACATCAATAAACCTCCATAGCGAGAAGCTTGACTCATATCTTCCCCGCTTAACTCCATAATTAGTTTGGGAATCACCGGTATGATAATACCCAATCCAATCACATCAATAAGGATCGTGACAAAAATAAAGCCTAGCGCAGCCTTTTGATTTTTCATCAAATAACTTTGAGGCAAAAATAGCTTAAAACTGTCTGAAAATGTAAATAGGTGATTTTTTTACTTGAATAATAAAAAACCTTCTGACCTTAAAATTGAATCCGATTAGCAAGATAAATAAACCTGAAAATATGCAATAAAGCGGCCAAAGTCAAAGCCCCTAATAAAGCATACCAAATACCCGAAAGGCCCATCTTAAAATGAAAAGCCAAGAGATAACTGCCGGGAATGGCACATATCCAATAGACAAAAAAAGTAACAAAAGCGGGTACTTTAACATCTGTCAAACCTCTCAAGATACCTAAACCCACCGCTTGTAAACCATCCGATATTTGGAAACCTGCCGCAATTAACAACAGCCCTAAGGCAATTTTTTGTACCGCTTTATCGTCAATATACAGTTGAATCAACCAATGTCTTGCTGTGATGATGAATATCGCCGCTAAAAACATAAAAACAACTACCAAGGCTAGGCATGAAAATCCTGCCAATTTTAAATTTTTCAGATCCTTTTTCCCCATTTGATTTGCAATCCTAATAGCTGCAGCTGCGCCCAACCCGGATGCAGCCATATAGGTTACTGCAACCATATTCAAAGCGATTTGATGTGCTGCTAAAGCGGCTGCACTGATCCAACCTGCCATAACTCCAGCCATTGAAAATGCTCCAATTTCAAATACATACTGTAAACCAGAAGGTACGCCTATTCTCAGCAAACGCTTGATCACTTTCAAATCAAAATGTCCGCTTAAACCACGCCACATATCTCGGGTAAATATCATTATTAAAATTACCATAACACATCGAGAAACTAAAGTAGCGTAACCTGCCCCATTGAGGCCCATTTCAGAAAATCCCCAATGGCCATAGATGAATACATAATTTAGCAACACATTTAATAAATTGACCAAAACAGAAACTATCATCGGACATAATGTATTCGATTGTCCTTCCGAAAATTGTCTGAATGCCTGAAAAATCATCAAAGGAATCAATGACATTGAAATTATTTTTAAATAGAAAGTAGCCGCCCAAGTCACTGACGGTTCTTGACCGAAAAAAGATAAATATGGCGTTAATATCAAAGCAATTAAATACATTATTAAAGCTAATAGGGTATTGAGAAGAATACTATTTTGTAAAAATGCCAAACGCCCTTTTTTATCTGCTGGCTGAGTGGCCGCAACTAATGGAGTAATTGCATAACTGACTCCTAACCCAAATAGCATAAAGACGTGATAAATTGCCGTTGCAAAAGTAGCCCCTGCTAGCGGGATCACTCCCACTTTACCCACCATAACTGTATCTGCAACAGAGACCATGATATGTCCCAGCTGCCCAATAATGACGGGAGTTGCTAAAACTATGTTTTTTAGAAAATGATCCTTAATCGTCATGATTCTTTTGGCCACAAGATGGCGAAAATAGGTAATTGCAATCAGAAACCGATCATGAATTTTACTTATTGAAGGAAGGTGTCATTAATTTTTTCAAACAAGACGTACTCCAAAATACTTGAACTGAAAATGAATAATTTAGGGCCAACTTCAACAGTCCTATCAGACTTAAACTATCTGTTATAGAACCATCAAAAACACATTTTTACAACTTTTTTATAAAGCCTGGTTTTTTATCGTTAAATCTTCAGATTCATCAAATTGGATAGCACCAAGAGTAAGCCTTTTGGCCAAAAAAATGTAACACAATTTATCAAAGAAGTAATTTGAAAGCTGTACTTTCAATAGTTTCCTAAATCGGAAAGCCAAAATTTGAGATTCTTCCAAGAGCTCACCCGATCTAAAAGCAATTAAATTTAATTCAAATAACCTTTACTCTAAGAATTTTCAAAAATATTTATTAAAAATATAATGCTCTTATACTTCCAAATTAGACTTTCAAATCATCATCCATTGAAATAATTACATGACCTAACGTTTAAAAAAATTTGTATATTCTTATTATTAGAACAGTTTTTTTGTAATCTAGAGTTCCGTCATAAATTAATTCATCTCAATAAAATAGAGTACAAAATGGTTCCTCCAAAATTTAGAAAAAGAGCGTTTCTCAGCTCACTTTTCATTAGATTTTGCTTGAACTGGCAAATTACTCAAAGTTTAGTGCTTCTTTGCAAATATTTTAATCATTTAATTTCCAGAGTTTTTCTTTGTCCCTTAGCATTTTCAAAGAAATTTTTTAAGTTGAGATACACGATAGTCTAATAAACACTAGATTTACCTTAAACAACATTTACGAGTTAAAATTATGAACTTATGTTGCCTCACATTTGTAATAGCAGATTAAGGCGAAATTTATAAGCTTACAATCAATGCATTTTGAATCAATCCAATCATAAATGCGTATTATGTTCAATAATTGATGTTTAATTAAACGCTACTGTACCCCAATGAAAAAATATTTTTTTGTTCTTAGTGCCAGCTTAATATGTATTCTCTTACTATTCAACTTAAAAAAAAGTTCCCAGACAAATGTTACTTCGAAGCTATTAAATCCTGAGGAACGGTTACAATTAGTAATTAACTGGGAGAAAAAAGAAAAAAAGGAACGTATACGAATGGGTTACCCTAATAAACATACGGAAATACAAAAACTAATGAAAACGGGTTATGGGCAAGACGGGCCTACATATGAAGGCGGTTATCAGTTAAAAGAATTCAAAAAATTACAAGCTAGAAATCAGAATGCGCGTCAAAAAACAGTATATTCCTTTGCTGAACGTGGACCTGGAAACATTTCCGGAAGAACTAGGGCCTTTTTCTTAGATGCAAATGATGCCTCGCAAAACACGTGGTTTGCAGGAGCTGCAACAGGAGGAATTTGGAAAACAAGCAATGGGGGCAGTTCATGGGAAACCTCCTCCAAAGGTCTCCCAAATCTTGGTACCAACGCATTAGCACAATCTCTGTCTAATCCTGATGTCATCTTCGCGGGCACAGGAGAACAATATGGCGGAGGTGATATAAATGGTTCAGGATTATTTAAATCAACGAATCATGGCCAAGATTGGTTTCAAATAATCAGTCCTGATGAGATCCCTGCGGCGCAGCAAATTGGCAGAATAATTGTCAACCCAGAAAATGCAAATGAAGTGGTCGTGAGCGGGACAAGTAGTAGATGGTCTCAAGAATCAGTAAAATCTGGGATTTACAAATCACTAGATGGTGGTATTTCATGGTCTGAATCGTTATTATTGACAAATGGCGATGTTGTGGATATGGTTTTGAATGATCCTACAAATTGGAATATACAATACGCAGCCATAGCCGGAAGAGGTGTTTATAAATCAATCAATGGTGGACAAATTTGGTCAAATAAAAGCACGGGCTTACCAACAAATCCTGGACGAATTGAACTTGGAATATCTCCTGTAAATTCAAAAATCATTTGGGCCTCAGAAGAAAATGGTCTTTTATATGTTTCAAAAGACGGAGCAGAGAGTTGGTCTTTTGTTGGAGAATTAAATAGTTCACAAAATTTTAATTTTCTGATTCAAGGAAGTTATGATAATTCGGTTCTTGCACATCCTTTTGATGCTGACAAAGTATACATTGGAGGTGTCAATATATGGGAATTTACTTTGACAGACTTAGTAAAATCTGTGAAAAATTTAGAATTAAGAAAGAGTAATACCGAAGATTTCTTGTCCTTTATCGACTTTGGAGGTGCTCAATTTGACGGTATTATGGACATTGGAGAAGTTGGTTTATCCCGAATAGAAAATATTGAATTACGATTCGGTCAAGGTACACAGAAAGCCCATCGATTTACTGTGAATGGTGCGGGATCAGGTGTGAATGATTCCAATTACAAATATGAAGATTATGTGGAGGTACCCTTTCAAGTATGGGATATAAAAAATAATATGCAACTTATGGTGTCTTTCAGGGATCAGCAAGAAGATGGTAAATGGAATTTAATTCCAGCCAATACAACCTCAGAAAGCAGTCTTCATTCGAGAGAATATCTTTTCATTCATTTAATAGATTACAATGGATCTCCAGACAGCAATATCGCAATAAATGGTGGGCAGACTTTCGAGCAAATGTATTTTTTATGGCCAGTAGGGACAGAGAATTATACTTTTGATCCTATAGAACTACCTATTGCTAATATCGAGATAGGCTATTTTAATAAAGAAACAATTGTTCGAGAAACTTTCAACATATCTGATGCTTACAATCAATTTGATGGAAATAATTCTTTAATTAATGGCAAACCTAATGACGGAGAAAATGCCGTTCATCCCGATCATCATAGCCTTCATGCAATCAATATTAATAAGTCCGATCAAACATTTAACCTTTTAAGCACCAATGATGGCGGTATTTATTTATCAAAATTATCAAAACAACCCGGACATGAGGATATGAGTTTTGATTTTGTAAGCACTGGATTTAATACAACTCAATTTTATGCTGCTGACAAAATGCCCGGGGAAGACCGATATATTGGTGGCATGCAAGATCAAGGTACTTATCTCTCCCAAGAAGGAAGTTCTTCCAATGCCAGCTCAGCGTATAGGTATGTTATTGCTGGCGATGGATTTGAAGTACTGTGGAATAATCGCGATCCTAAGAAAGTTATAGGTTCGATGTATTACAATGGTTTTTATTCGTCGTCTGACGGTGGACAAACATGGAATAGCGCTTCAATTGGAATAGGAGAAGATGGCCCTTTTTTATCTAGACTAGCAAATTCTAGATCTTATCCAGATCGTATTTATGCAGTAGGCGCTAATGGAGTTTATAAGTCTAATAACTTTGGTGAAAATTGGAACTTAACACCCATCGAATCAGACTATTGGATTTCGAGTGATTATACCGATTTAGAAGTTTCTGAAGCGAATGCTAAAATCATTTGGGCCGCTAATTATATGAGTGAAAATACGAGAGTTTTTGTCTCTACAGATGGTGGACTAACATTCACTCCAACGGAAACTTACTCAAAAATCCCGAATATGGGTCCAGTTGTAGCAATTAATACCCATCCAACCGAAGATAGTACAGCTTTTGCGCAATTTGGTATTGATGGTTTACCAAAAGTGCTTAAAACAAAAGATCTTGGAAAAACTTGGGTAGATATAACAGGATTTGACCTTAATAGCGGAACCAGTAATATAGGATTCCCAAATACCGTTGTGGAGGGATTAATATGCTTTCCAAATGATCCTAGCCATATGTGGGTAGCAACTGAAATTGGAATTGTAGAATCGTTGAATGGGGGAGAGTCGTGGAATTTAATCAACTCCAATCTTCCTATGGTAAAAGTATTAGATATGAAAATCCAAGATAATCAAATCATAATTGCTACGTATGGTAGAGGTATTTGGTCCGTAACCATGCCTGAAGTCGAACGAGAAATTGTTTTTGCTCCTAACGTAGAACAAGTAAGTATCAACCCTGAAGGGTTGACGACCATTGCCTTATCCTATTCAAATCTTTTTGATTCTACCCAAGTAATAATTGATGATAATGTCATCCATTCTGTGGGGAAACAAGAGCTCGGAGCAGTCAGCCTCACCTTAGATAACTTAAACTTAAATGGGATGGAATTCATCAAGACCCTGGCTTACAAAGATGGAAAGAGTTACGAATCTTTAGAATCACAAGCTTTCTTATTCGAGGTTTTCGATGTTCAAACCAGCTACAGTACTGATTTTTCAGTTGCACTTGACCAACTCGCCTTATATGGATTTAAAATGGGTTACGAAAGTGAGTTTTCAAACATAGCTTTGCATACTACTCATCCACACCCATCATCAAGGGAACTCATCTCCATCTTAAAAATACCTGTTCAAATTAATGAAACAGATGCAATCCTTAAATTCGAAGAAATTGTCATTGTGGAAACGGGTGAAGCAGGGACCAGTTTTGGTGATGAAGAATTTTGGGATTATGTCATTGTGGAAGGTTCCACTGATGGCCTTAATTGGATTCCTTTTCTTGATGGTTATGATTCCGATGCTTATCCAGAGTGGAATTCAGCTTACAACAGTGGCAGCGATGGCAGCCCTAGCTTATATAAAACAAGGACCATTAACATGCTAGAAACGTTCAATCCAAATGACGTTGTATTGATCCGCTTTCGTCTCTTCGCAGATGCGGCTGTCACAGGTTGGGGATGGGCCATTGATGATTTAGCCATTCAGGAAGAGCCCCTAGCTGTTTATGAAAATAAAAAAAATAACTTCAGTATTTATCCAAATCCGATCATCTCTTCAGCACAAATTGAATTTAGATTAAATACAAAAGCATCAGTTAAAGTTTTGGACTTACAAGGTAAACTCGTTCGATCCTACCATTTAGCGAGCGGGACGTCACAAATCTTATTTGAAAGAGGTGATTTACAGTCTGGTATTTATTTGGTCTCTATTGAAACAAAAGATTTTATTGAAATGGGGAAAATACTCATTCAATAATAAAGTGGTAGGTACAATGCTGAATTCATATTTTGATGTAAACAAAACTGAAGCGGGCTGTGATGAAGTGGGAAGAGGATGCTTAGCGGGACCGGTTGTAGCAGCAGCGGTCATATTACCCAAACATTTCAAACATGATTTTCTGAATGATTCTAAGAAACTTAGCATTTCTCAGTGTCAATTACTTAAAATAGAAATAAAAAATGTGGCGCTGACTTATGGTATTGGTGAGGTTTCTCCTCAAGAAATTGATGATATCAATATTCTTAATGCCTCATTTTTAGCTATGCATAGGGCTATTGACCAGTTAAAAATCAAACCCGAACTCCTTCTCATCGATGGCAATAGGTATACCCCTCACTGTTCTATCCCTTATCAATGCATCATAAAAGGTGATTCGAAATTCTTTTCAATAGCCGCCGCTTCAGTACTTGCTAAAACATATCGAGACCAGCTCATGCGAGACTTAGCAAAAGAATATCCTCTTTACAGTTGGGAAACCAACGTGGGCTATCCTACCACCGCCCATCGACAGGGGATTCGCAAAGAAGGTATCACACCCTATCACAGAAAAACATTTCAACTTCTACCTAAATAATCACAAGGTCTATTTAATTTAGCCCTTATGTCAATCATTCATCTTGTTTCTTGGAACGTAAATGGCATTCGTGCTATTATGAAAAAAGATTTTCTCAAAGATCTGAAGGCCTTAAATCCAGATGTGCTGTGCCTGCAAGAAATTAAGGCACAACCTGAAGATGCTCAAAAAGCATTTTCGGCAATAGAAGGATACCACATTTATACCAACTCATCTAAAGCAAGAAAGGGATATTCTGGAACTGCCATTTTATCCAAAGAAAAACCGTTAAATATAAAGTTTGATATGGGAGTGGAAGATCATGATCAAGAGGGCCGTGTAATTACCGCAGAGTTTACCTATTATTTTTTAGTTACCGTTTATACACCCAATTCAGGAGAAGGTTTAAAAAGATTAGATTACAGGACGAGATGGGATGTCGCATTTAAAGCATACATTTTAAGTTTAGAGCAAACAAAACCTGTAGTTATTTGCGGGGATCTCAATGTAGCCAATAAAGAAATTGACATTGCAAGGCCTAAACCCAATTACAATGTGTCGAGTGGATATACTCAAAAAGAAATTGACGGTTTAGAAAACTTATTAAGTGCGGGATATTTAGATACCTTTAGGAAGTATTATCCCGAGGAGATTAAATATAGCTGGTGGAATTATCGATTTCAGTCAAGAACAAGAAATGTAGGTTGGAGAATAGACTATTTCCTGGCCTCGACAGCCCTTGAAGGACAACTTGATGATGCCTTAATTTACAATGATGTAATGGGTTCCGATCACTGCCCGGTAGGACTTAAAATCACTATCTGACCTATACCTATGGAAAACACTCGCATCCCGTTACATCATGTCCACGAAGCACTTGGAGCTAGAATCATTCCCTTTGGTGGGTTCGAAATGCCGGTAAGATACAGCTCGGATAAAGAAGAACATTTAGCAGTAAGAAAAGGCATAGGTATATTTGATGTCTCTCATATGGGCGAATTTCTTGTTGAAGGGCCTCATGCCCTAGCCCTGATTCAAAAAGTAACGAGTAACGATGCAGCTAAACTTATAGATGGTCAAGCGCAGTATTCATGTCTACCCAATTATGAGGGAGGCATCGTAGATGATTTGATTGTCTATAGGTTCAATATAGAAAAATATTTATTGGTCGTCAACGCTTCCAATATTGAAAAGGACTGGCTTTGGATTTCAACTAACAATGACATGGAGGCCTTTTTATCCAATGTCTCAAACGATTATTGCCTCTTTGCAGTACAGGGACCCAAAGCTGTGGACGTATTGCAATCCATCACAGAAGTTGATTTAGCCGCGATCAAGTTTTATCATTTCCATGAAGGATCCCTAGCCGGCATAGATGGGATCATCATCTCAGCTACAGGCTATACAGGCGCAGGTGGATTCGAATTGTATGTAAAAAATGAACATGCAGAATCTTTATGGAATCAAATATTTCAGGCTGGAACTGAATATGATATCAAGCCTATCGGTTTGGGTGCGCGAGATACCTTAAGACTAGAGATGGGCTATTGCTTATATGGAAATGATATCGATGATAAGACTTCTCCTCTTGAAGGAGGTCTGGGATGGATTACAAAGTTTTCAAAATCCTTTATCAATTCGGCAGCACTCGCCTTACAGAAAGAAAAAGGAGTTCAGAAAAAATTAATCGCTTTTGAAATCGATGGCAAAGGCATCCCAAGGCATGATTATCCCATTATGAATTTGGAAGGGGCCATCATGGGTAAGGTCACTTCAGGAACCATGAGCCCATCCTTAAATAAAGGTATTGGCATGGGCTATGTCCCTATTGGCGACCATCAAATAGGGACTAAAATTTTCATCGAAATTCGCCATAAAAAAGTACCCGCTATCATTTGTAAGACTCCATTTTTATAAGCTTATGGCCTTATCCATAGAGGTTTGTCTCACGCCTAAATTAATCAATCAACACCTTCTCGAAGGAAAAATTGCCGTTGTAGTGGATATATTTCGGGCAACTTCCTGTATGGTCACTGCATTGGTGGAAAATGTTAAGGCCATTTATCCTGTGAGTACCGTGGAGGCATGCTTAAGCCTAGGAACTCAGGGGATGCTCACTGCGGGAGAACGTGGGGGCATCAAAATAAAAGGGTTTGATCTAGGTAATTCACCTTTGGACTATATAGGTAAAGTCTCTGGAAAAGAGGTGGCCGTATCTACAACCAACGGTACAATGGCTATAGAAAAATCAAAAAATGCCGAACAAGTGATCATTGGCTCATTTTTGAATATTACAGCTACGCTGAACTATTTAATCGATCAAAACTTACCTGTGGTTATTCATTGCGCGGGTTGGAAGGAAACGCCCAATATAGAAGACACCTTGTACGCTGGCGCTCTAACACATCAACTGATGGGTCATGGTTTTCTCGCTGAGAATGATGCGGCTAAAATGGCCTTAGATTTTTATCTCCAAAATAAGAATTCCTTATTGAAAATAGCAGTGAAATCTGACCATGCCAAACGACTTAAAAAATTTGGAATAACTAAAGATCTTAATTTTTGTCTTCAAGTAGATAAGTATCCCCACCTCAATGGCAGATTGATGGGTTCAAAAATTGTTAAAATCTAGTCCGCCTACCCAATTCCATTTTGGATAATTCAAGATCCAACGCTTTGGTTGAAATCTGTAGCTCCCGAAGGGAATAAATCAAAGAAGCCAATAATAAGATCAAAGAAAAACCGAACAAATAGCTGCCAAAATCAAGCTGACCAGAAAAGATAAAAATCATACTTAATACACAAAAGAAAAAACTCAGCACCCCCAAAATTTGCATATCTCGAATCAACGTCAACCTTCTTCTTAAATTTTTAATTTGACCCATAATGAGGACTTTATCGTCATGCTCCAAATATTTTTTATGTAATTCTCGTATGATTTGGGCAATCACCAAAAATCGATTGGTTTGGCCAGCAATAACAAAGAAATCGCTGGGAAAAGTAAAGCCGGTATATTGATAGAAATGACCATCTATTTCAATTTAGGATTGCTCTTATGACGCAGGTGATCTCTGAGATCCTTCTTTTTAAAGTTGTTTTCTAACGCTTCTGTCAAATCAATACCTGTCTGATTAGCCAAGCACATCAAAACCCATAAAATATCCGCCATTTCATCGGCCATATCAGAGACTTCATCTGATTTTTTAAAGGACTGATCACCATATTTTCTCGCCATGATACGTGCCAATTCCCCAACCTCCTCTGACAATATAACCATATTAGTTAATTCACTGAAATAACATACTCCTGTGGTATTGATCCATACATCCACTCTTTCTTGGGCTTCTTTTATTTCCATTAGGTCACGGTCATTTAAGGTTTATAAAATATTAAGGATTTGCTCTTTAATTTTCTCTAGCTCCTCCTTCATCCCCACCACTGATCTTTGAATACCTGCATCATTGGCCTTGGAGCCTATAGTATTAATTTCTCGACCCAATTCTTGACATAGAAATCCCAATTTTTTCCCGCTTACGCCTTTATCATCACTGATTACATCAATAAAATAATCTAAATGACTGCCCAGTCGTATTTTTTCTTCTGTGAGGTCTAACTTTTCAATATAATAGATCAATTCTTGTTCAAATCTGTTTTCATCTATTTTAACCCGCTGCTTGATCTCTTCTAACGATTGATGAATTCGACTTTTTAAATTTTCTATTCTTCCAGGGTCTCGTTCTTCCACCTTACTCAGTCCGTTTCTAATTTTTTGATGAGACGTGACCAAAGATTCTTGTAAATTTACTCCTTCCCGAAGTCTGAAATGATTACAATCAGCTATTCCCTCCAAAAGCACTTCTTTGAAGACTTCAAAAGAAATGTTTCCTTCTGGATGCTCTTCGTGCAATATGACATTGGGCATGTTCATGGCCATCTTGAATAAAGCCACTCTTCCTGATGCTCCCAAATCTCCAGACAATTGCTCTAGACGCTTATAATAGGCGTCAAACAATTCCTGATTGATCTGAATCGGTGGTTGCTCGAAATTTTTAAGCTCAAAATGAACCCCCAAATTGATTTTACCTCGACCCAATTCTTTTTCGAGAAGTACCTTTATTTCCATTTCCCATTTTAAAAATGCTCGAGGTAATCGAAAGGAGGCATCAAAAAACTTACTATTGAGCGTCTTGATCTCAACTTTTAAAGAATATTTCTCGGTAATATTTTCAGCGGAACCAAAACCCGTCATCGATGTAATCATAGTACAATGTTAAAAGTCTAAGCCTAATGAAAGGGTGAATTTTGCAGATTTTATCTTAAAATCCTCCAAAGGTCTGGCATAATCAAGTTTGAGATAATAACCCAATAATGCCGTTCGGAGTCCAAAACCATAGCTTACCAGCCACGGGCTAGCATAGTTCGCTACATTAGCTTTAAAAGGAGTCTCGTCGTAATCAATAAAAATAATACTATTTTTTCGTGTAATAGGGATTTTTCTATCCCAAGCGGAACCAATATCAGTAAAAGCTACCAACATGAAATTTCTCAAAAAAGTAGACTTCACTGGGAATCTTGACAAATATTGAAATACTGGAAATTTCAATTCCATATTTACCAACAGAGCAGCAGTACCATATTTCTCATTCAAATCATAGCCCCGCATGTGGTTTACAAATTCTGTGAAAAGCAAATTACTATTATCGATTTCGTTAGCTACGGTCAAAGGATCCCCTCCAGAATGTTCTTTGGTCTGGGCTAATACCCAATTAGGTACACCTCCTAAAAGAAATTTTTGTGGATTAGGACCAAATGATTTTCCCATATATATACGGGTAGCCAATGTCAGTTCATTATGAATTTTTTGATAATGTCTCAAGTCAAACCTAAACACATTAAATGATTGATTTTTAGAAAATGATTGATTGTAGTGAACCTCTACTAGAGCTCTCGTTCCTTGCAAAATATTAAACCCTCTTTCATCTGTATTGTCAAAAACGCCTTTTAATTTAAAGCCCGTATACAAAATGCGACTGTCCTTAGCATAATCAGCTGCATTGGTATTTACACTTTCATATTGTAGATTATTGAAGCTGGTTTGCTGCAAAAAGGGATTCAACTCAAGTCTGAATTTATTGGTAAAGGGGACTGCTGCTCCCGCTATCAATCCATTTAATTTATAGGACTGTCTTAAGAAATCGTCGGCATCATTTTCAAGATAGATGGATTGTCGAATTAACCGAACTTTAAAATCCATCCAGTATTTCAAATACTTGTACTCTGCAAAAAAATCGCCCTGATCAAATTTGCTCGTCACCATACCCCCTGCATTGATTACATGATTTCCCAGAATATCTGATACCTGTATTTCTGCTGAAAAACCAAACCCTCTGAGCGGATCCACGACAAAATCATTGATGAGGTTGTTTGAACTGAATCGAGGTTTATATGTCCGAGGTCCCCATACCTCATTTTCAATGGTTAAACGTTGGTAATTTTTAAAAAAAGAATCTATTTTCAACTCATTATTTGATTCTCCTTTAACCTCTCTTTCTTCAAATTTATAATTTTCTGTATCTATATAATCGGGCTCCTGAGATTGATTAGGTTCGGCAAAAACAAACGCATCTGGATCTATGACTGGTGCGAATACCTCATTTTGGGTACTATCCATGTTCAATGGTTCTTCTTGGGATTGAATTAATAGGCTATCTTCTCTCGCTTTGACTTGCGCTTTTTCTCTTTTTAGCTTCTCTATCTTTCTCCGATCAAGAACCTTGGCAATATATTGTCCCTGTCTGATTTTTTGACGGTTCGTTTCAGTAGTGAATTTGGAAGACTCAATATCTATGTTGGGATAATAATAAATATGATCCTCTCCTTCGTTATAAGCTATAAAAACCATCCCATTATCATTACCAAAATGCAAATCAAACTCTTTTAGGCTGCTATTAAAATTGGTTACTTGGGTTTGAATACCCTGAGTCATTTCATATTTAAATACATTGGTAATACCCCTTTGATCACTTAAGAAATATAATTCCGATTGATTTTTAAATATGGGTTTCGTATCTCGAGTGTTCGTGTTGGTCATTCTGAAATATTCGCGGGTTGTGGTATCTATATCGAATAAAAATAAATTAAAATGAGAATTTATATATTTGATACTTGTGTCCGAAATATTTAACGCGTCCGAGGGACGATTGGAACTAAAAACAATGGCCGCAGTACCGGGTATGAAGGTTGGGTCAATATCATCAAAAATATCAGAAGTAATTCGGCGAACTGAATTTCTCAATACACTGACAAGAAACAGATCACTTTTTCCATCCGTATCTCCACTTATAATGGCCAATCTACCATTTTGATTCAAAGAAAAATCTTTGATTTGGTTGAATCTTGTGAGGGGTTTTTCATTGAGAAGACCCGTTTCAATTTGATAACTCACTAGGTATAAAAATCCCCTTTTAAAATAAATAATTCCCAATGTATTGTCTCCAGCAAAATCTAATAGAGGAAGATCTTGATCCACATGATCTGCCTCCACTTGATACCCTCCTTGAAGGATTCGCGTTTTATTGCCCGTATCCCTATCTCTCAGATAAATAGAAATCTTACCAAATGAATTTTCAGTATAGGCAATGTATTTGCCCGATTCACTGACCGCTACATTGTTAAAATAGAGGTTTTCTTTTTTATTTGTGACAATGATTTTTTCTTTAGCTAAAGGCTCATAATTGGTTTCAATTAGATCTTTTCCAAAGGCATAATAATTTTTCCAATTTTTAGAAAATTGCTTATAACTAATGCCTAGCGTATTGCTTATGCTCACATCCTCTTTATGCATAATTCTTGTTAAATTAAGAATATTCGATATGTTGGAAGCCCCATATTTAATTGCGATGTAGTTCCATATGGCTTGTCCCAAGGCACCCGCCTGATCACCTTGAATCTTTTTTTCTTTCTTAATGTGCTTGGCATCTAAATAATCTCTTATAAAATCATCCATTTTTAAATCCCATCCATAGGCCAAATACCTTGCTGCTCCATCTATAAACCATTCAGGAAGCTTTAGAAGATGTGAACTTTGAAAAACTTCTTTAAGACTTCCACCGTAAAGCATATCGTTGATTAAAGTACGAGATAAAAGATAAATAAGCTCTTCTTTAAATACCTGAATCGTTCCTGGGTTTGCAATTTCAAGTTGAAGCTTGATAAATTCCATTTCCCCCCCAATCGTGAAAACAGAACCATCAATGCCTATGTTACTCTGCTGAAGATCATTGTAAGAATTATAAATGACAATCTTAGTTTTAGCACTGGGCGCATAGCCCAACACATCTGTCAACCTGTTAAATTCATCTTCTAAATAGTCAATGGCCTCTTTGGCATATTTCCCTCCTTCATCATAATAATAGACATCAAAATGGCTAGTAGTATAAAATAACCAATTAAATTTTTTATATTGAATTCTATTTTTACCAAATTCTGTATCATAATATTGACCAAACGAGGTGGATATCGATAGCATATATATAAGCAGAAATATGATTTTTTTATAATCCATGTTTCAACGAAGGGGATTTACCTCCAAAGGCATTTTTTTACCAAAGCAAATATAGTCTGCCAAACTCGTTGCAAAATACGGAATTAAAGAGACTCCCTTACTTCCAAATCCATTAAATATAGCCACATTTTTATGTTTGTGATGAAAACCTACAAAGGGCTTTCTATCGAAAGTAGCAGGTCTCAATCCTGCCTGATGTTTCAATACCTCCAAATTTCCAATATATAACTTACTTAAACTATTTAAGAGTTCCCGCTTTCCTTTTTCGGTGGGATCCTCGTTTTGATTTTGATTGTCATAGGTAGATCCCACTCTCAAATGATTTTTATAAGGCAGCATAAAAACACCTTTACTTACTACATGATCAATGATTAAACGACATGAAATATCTAAAATTTCCCCCTTTACTAATCTAAATTTTAAATCAGACCACAACGGATTAATTCCTGCCATGGGTCCTTCGCAAAAAATAATTTGATCCGCCACAAAGGATCCTAGTTTTATGTTCTCTTCCTCCATTTCCAATGCTTCAGAGGGTACGCTCCATTCAATATACGAATCTTGGGCTTTAAAATATTTTTTACTTTCACTTACCAAAGTGACTACATCAACCATGCCAGAATGATTTACAAAGAACCCTCCCAAGGGGTCTAGTAATTGATCCACTTCTATGGAATGATTCGAAGTTGATTTGATGTAGGGTGCATAGCCCAGCTCCACAGTTCTCAAAGACCAATCATTTTGTTCTTCAATGTTATTGAACGGACGATAGATAGTTTTACTAAAATGAAACCTCGCATTCATTTTTTTTTCTAAATCTTGATAGTAATTGGAAAGGTTTGGAAATAACTCATCTGCCAACCAAGTTTTCGCCATTTTACGCCCTGTGATAGGATTGTACAAACCCGCTGCGACTTTGGATGAGCTTACGATGGGGTTATTGTCTAAGATCATCACATTTTTTCCTCGTTTTTCGAGTTCCAAAGCCAATAAACTTCCGGCCAGCCCCTGCCCTACAATCAAAATATCTCGCTTTTGCATCGTCTTACCGACTTTTTTAGCAAATTTGCAGTAAAATGTATTATTTATGGACATAAAATCCTTTGTATTCAACGCTTTCTACGAAAACACTTATTTATTAACTAGTTCTAACCTTGAGACACTCATTTTAGATCCCGGCTGCTATGAAGATTTTGAAAAAAAAGAACTGACAGACTTGATAAAAATAAATAAATTAAAGCCCATTGCCATCATTAACACCCATTGCCACATCGATCATGTGCTTGGTAATGATTACTTAAAAAAATTATATAACATCCCTTTATGGATTCCAGCTACGGAAAAGAATTTACTGAAATCTGTCTCGACCTATGCACCAACCATGGGTATTCAAAATTATCAGGAAGCCCAACCCGACAAATTACTCAGCGAAAAGGATGTGATTGCCTTTGGACCTGACAAATTAGAAATCTTGTATGCACCTGGCCATTCTGAAGGTCATCTAATGTTTTACCACGCCGCTGACAAATTTCTCATGGCTGGAGACGTGATTTTTCGTGAAGGTATTGGTCGAACGGATCTTCCTGGGGGTGATTTTAAGACCTTGGAAGAAAGTATCAAAAATCAAGTATATACCCTGCCAAAAGCCGTCAAAATTTACCCTGGTCATGGCCCCAGAACTACGGTTGGTCATGAAAAAGAAAACAATCCCTTTGTAAAACCTTGAATGTATTTAGGCACATACCCAACTTCCTCACCGCACTCAATCTATTGACGGGAGTGCTGGGTATCATAAATGTTTTTGAGGGTAATTACCAATATACCTTATATTTTATAATGATTGCCGGTGTTTTTGACTTTTTAGATGGCTTCACTGCAAAATTGCTTCAAGCTAACAGCCCATTTGGGAAAGCATTAGACTCTTTGGCCGATATGGTTACTTTCGGTGTACTCCCTGCATTGTTCCTTTTTAAGTGGGCTGCCTTAACGCCTAATAATTTACATTGGTTGGCCTACAGCGCGACATTGATCCCTGTTTTTGCTGCCTTCAGATTGGCTAAATTCAATTTAGACTCGATCCAATTGAATGCGTTTATTGGATTACCTACGCCTGCCGCAGCCCTACTCACAGTAACCATTGTCAAGGCATCCTTTCTGGTTTCCTGGATTTATTTCACCCCAATTTATTGTCTTTTTGTAAGTCTGCTAATGATCGTACCTATAAAAATGCTCAGTTTCAAATTTACATCTATGGTTTTGAGCGGTAATGAGCTGAGGTACTTGACGCTGCTGGTGATAGTCATAGGACTGGCCCTGTTCCAGCTTAATTTTTTACCCTATATGATCCCTATCTATCTTATGCTCTCATTGCTCTCAAATATACCTGCAATACATAAAATTTTAGATAAATAAATAATTTTATAGATTTGAAACCGTTAATTAAAGCAGTGAAATTCTTGTATGCTTTGCTTTTTTTTATCCCGCTTGGATCGTTAGGACAAACTGATTTGTTTGATAAAGGCTATTGGTATAAAATGGGGGTTACTCAAGAGGGAATCTATAAAATTGATAAAAATTTTCTTGATCAAATAGGCATAGATTATAGCGAACCTAATACGCTCAAAGTATTTGGTAACGGGATAGGCATGCTTCCGCAAGCCAATCATGAAGAGAGACCACGAGGACTTATTGAAAATAGTCTCAAAGGTTATGGTCTGGAAGATGGTGTTTTCGATGACAACGACTTTCTGCTCTTTTATGCAAATGGACCCAATGGTTGGACTTGGGAAGATGATCTTTGGCAATTTGAAAAAAATATTTTTTCTGATACTGCGTATTACTTCATCACCGCAGCCGGTTCCGAAGGTGCAAGGGTAACTGAAGCACCTACTTACGAAATAACAAACAATATTATTTCATCCTATATCGCCCGTAAAGTACATGAATTAGATGAAGTAAACTTGCTGGGAAATTCAGGTAGAGACTGGTTTGAAGCTTATTTTAAAGCAGGAGAAAGTAGAAGCTATAATTTCCCAACTGAGGACGCAGTAGATACCATCAAAGCCTTCATTAAAGTAGTGGGCAGAAGCGACTTAGCAGGTGCCTTTGAAATTTATAATAATGAAACTTTATTAGGACTCATAAGCTATGAGGGTATTAATACTAAATCAGGTTCTACTTATGATTTAAAAGGGGATATACAAAATGAAATATTCACATTTTTAGTCAATGATGCTACAACGATCTTGACCCTAAAACTACCTGTGGTTGCAGGCTATGATGTGCTCATTGGCTACTTAGATCAGATCGTCTTGACCTATGCCAGCGATTTAGTCCTTCATAATGACATGATGCTATTTTCAAACCCATTATTAGAACAAGATACGATGACCTACGAAATCATCAGTGATGAGGATATAGAAGTCTGGGACATCACATACCCTCTAGTGGAGAGTTTGCCCCTCCACTCAGTGGGGGGCAGTCATAAGTATACGACCTTAAATCATGATCAACAACGCTTTGTAGCATTTTCAAATCAAAACTTACTCCAACCCATTGCCTTTCACCCAATTACGAACCAACACATCTCAGACCTGAATCCTAGAGATGGCCTCATCATTACCAATCCGGAATTTATCGCATCTGCTGAGCGACTCGCTCGTTTTCATTCAACCAATGACCAATTAGATGTTGCCGTGGTCACAACTAACCAAATTTACAATGAATTTTCATCGGGCATGCAAGATCTAACGGCCCTAAGGGATGCTATTAAGTATTTTCGAAGTCTCAACAATAGTTTTCGCTATGTATTACTCATGGGGGATTGTTCTTTTGATTACAAAGATCGAATACCCAATAATACAAACTTTATTCCTATTTATGAATCTAGAAATTCCATCAACCCAGTCAATAGTTATTCATCAGATGATTATTTTGGATTTTTGGAAGAGGAGGAAGGGCTATGGATCGAAAATAACGAGGGCAATCATAGTTTAGAAATTGGGATTGGCAGACTTCCTGTTAAGACCAAAGAAGAAGCCAAAAACATGACTGATAAAATCATTCGTTATGCTTCAAGCGAAAGAATGTTTGGCTCTTGGAAAAACAACATAACCTATGTGGCTGATGATGGAGATGCCAATCTACATCAAAGGGCTGCTGAAACCCTTGCCAGTTATTTTAATGATTTTCAACCACAAACCCAGCTAAATAAATTGTATGTAGATGCATTCCCTCAAGAAATACTGGCCAGTCGGGAATCTGCCCTTCTTACTAGGGAAGCACTGATCAGCGCACTTGAAGAAGGTACCTTTGTGGTAGATTATTTGGGTCATGGCAATGAAAGCCAATGGGCCGTCGAAAACATACTAGATGCGACGCTCGTTAATGATTTAACCAATCGTTTTTTTTTACCCCTGTTTTTAACCGCAACCTGCGAATTTGGTAGATATGACGATCCTTCAATTAATACCTCAGGTGCCGAAAAGCTCTTGCTCAACAAAAATGGTGGCGCCATTGCCTTATTGACCACCACCCGACCCGTTTATGCCTCTTCCAATGAATTGGTAAACGAGGCATTTCATAAAAATTTATTTAAAACTGAAAATGGATCCTTCTTAAGATTAGGAGATATTATGAGACTTACCAAAAATGAAAGTGTTTCTGGTGTGAATAACCGCAATTTTTCATTGCTAGGGGACCCCATGTTGCAACTCCAATATCCAGAAAATAAGATCTTTATTGATAGCATCAACGGATTGAATATTATCGATATAGGTACCGATACCTTAAGTGCACTTGAAAAAATAAGATTTAGTGGGTCTGTTCAATCAATTGACAGCCTATTTCTTATAGATTTCAATGGAAGTGTAAATGTTTCCGTTTATGATCGAATCACTAAAAAAAAGACCTTAGGTCAGGAAAACCCTGCATTTACCTATGCTGTCAGAGAAAATAAAATTTTTGAGGGTCAGGCCACCGTCTCCAATGGCCATTTTTCTGTTGAATTTATAGTTCCCAAAAACATCAGTTATCGGTTTGAATCTGGAAAAATCATAATGTATGCCCAAAATGATGAGCTTACCAGTGATGCTACAGGCTTTTTTAAAGATTTTGTAATGGGTAATACAGCAGAAAATCCTGGTGTAGACAATGACCGCCCTGCAATTAGCCTTTACATCAATGATGACTCGTTCAATGAGGGTGATGTGGTAGGGGAAAATGTACTGTTTATTGCTAAAATAACTGACGAAAGTGGTATCAATACATCAGGTATCGGTATTAATCAAGATATTACCTTAACCCTGGAAGATGGAAGCTTCTATGTTTTAAATGATTATTATGCAGCTGATCTAGATACTTACCAGTCAGGAAGCATCACATTCCCATTAAGAAATATGTCCGTTGGAAATCACACAGCAACCCTGAAAATTTCAGATATATACAATAACAACTCCTATCGCTCCGTTAACTTTATAGTTTCCAATGAGCCAAAATTACTGCTTTACAATGTGATGAATTATCCCAACCCAGCCATAGATGGCACCACTTTTACATTTGAACATGATCGAATAGGTGAAGCTCTAGATATTAAACTCATAATATATGACACCCGAGGAAATACCATCAGCAAAGAATTATTTGAAGTTTATGACAGCCCTAAAAAAATTGATGACCTCTATTTACCTTTTCCACCTGGCACATTTAGGAAAGGAATTTATTTATACCAGATCGAAGTTTCCAGTACGCAAGATCAAGCAAAAGGAACTGCTAT